>NZ_VWPI01000132.1 GCF_015155755.1 Komagataeibacter sp. FXV3
CCCCCGTACTGGACAGAGGCGCACATGGTGGCCAGCGCCTCGCCCCCCACCACATCGATTCCCCCCGCCCAGCGCGCGGTTTCCAGCGCCTTTCCGGTGGGGCTGAGGGTATCGCGCGGCAGTACCTCCGTGGCCCCAAGCCCGGTCAGGTAGGCATGGAGCTGTGGCCGCCCGGTCACCGCCGTCACCTGATAGCCCAGCTGCGCCAGCAGCATGATGGCCATGCCCCCCACGCCGCCGCCTGCGCCATTGACGATGATGGGGCCGCTGGTGGGGGTCACCCCGCCTTCCTCCAGGCTCATGACACACAGCATGGCGGTAAAGCCCGCCGTGCCGATTCCCATGGCCTGCCGCGCGGTCAGGCCCGCAGGCTGTGGCAGCAGCCAGCGCCCCGGCAGGCGCGCCATGCGGGCCAGACCGCCCCAGTGCCGTTCACCCAGACCCCAGCCGGTGGCCAGCACCGGGTCGCCCGGGCGGTGAACCGGATCATCGGAATGCACCACGCGCCCGGCCAGGTCGATGCCGGGGATCATGGGAAACTGGCGCACGACCGGCGCGCCACGGGTCATGGCCAGCGCATCCTTGTAATTCAGGCTGGAATGATCGATTTCCACCGTCACGTCCCCTTCGGGCAGGGTCGTGGGATCGACCTGCTCCAGCCGGGTCGTGACCACGCCATCCGCGCGGCTGATCATGAGGGCATCGAACATGCTGGTAGTCTTCCGTGATGATGAAGGGAAAATGGAACGCGGGACCACGTTCAATGCATCCTTCATGCCCGATTTAGGTGTATTTTCCTATGTACAGCCGCGTGATTTCGCATGATCGTGAAGCCACGCGGTCTGGAAAATTGTTGAATATACAAAAGGATTTCAAAACGGGTTGCGACCGGGTTCCAAATCGCCCCTGTCTGTCGTGCCCCGTATGCAGGCTGACATGAAAAAGCGCAGGTCTGGTGTGACCTTCCCACGCTTCCCGCAGGGCGGGCTGTGTGGTGTGCTGCTTTTTCAGCCACTATTGCACAGGCAGGAGGCATGCCGATGTCCGACGTCACAGTTTCTTCCTTTCCCGCCCTGTCTTCCATGAACGCGTTGTGGCAGGCGCGCTATGGCATCCGCCCGCCCGCCAGTGCCCTGCCGGAAAGCCCGGTGGCGCGCAGCCTCATGGCCCATCGTTCCGTCCGCGCCTTCAGCCCGGCGCCATTGCCCGAAGGCGTGGTGGAAGCGGCGGTGGCGGCGGCGCAGTCGGCCTCGACATCATGCAACCTGCAGGCATGGAGCGTGATCGCCGTGCGTGACCCCGACCGTCGCGCCCGGTTGGCGAAAATCGCGGGGGATCAGGATTTCATTGCACAGGCGCCGCTGTTCCTTGCGTGGATTGCCGACCTGTCGCGGCTGGAACATGTGGGGCAGGCACTGGGTCGGGCACTGCCGGGGGTGGACTGTCTGGATACCTTCCTTGGCGCGGTGATGGATACCGCTTTCGCCGCGCAGAATGCGGCGGCCACGTTCGAATCCTACGGTCTGGGAATCGTGTATGTGGGGGCGGTGCGCAACCAGCCCGAAGCCATCGCCGCGGAACTGGGCCTGCCCGCGCGCACGTTTGCGGTATTCGGCATGAGCGTGGGCTATCCCGATCGCAAGAAGCCGACCGCCATCCGCCCCCGCCTGCCGCAGCATGCCGTCCTGCATGCCGAGCAGTACGATCCCGCCGCCGCCAATGACCGCGCCACCATCGACGCCTATGACGAACGCCAGCGCGCCGCGCGTGCGGCACAGGGGCAGCCCGCGTGGGGATGGAGCGAAAGCGTGGTGGCAAGGCTGGGTGATGTGAAGGCGCTGCATGGTCGTGAACATCTGCCACAGGCGCTGCGGACCCTTGGTTTCATGCTGGGTGAGGCATGAAAAGCAGGGGGCATGCGCATGCGCCGGGGTTGACCGGCACAATGTTCTGGTGAACTTCTGCTAACGTTGCCCGCATCTGGTGGCGGGCAGGGGCGCGCCCTGTATATCGCGCCAGCGCCATGATGAGAGAGAAACGACGGCTATGGACTGCGCCACTTCCCTTCCCTTTACGCTTTCCCCCAGCACATCACCGGTTTCGCCGCAGCGACGGGCGGAGATCCTGGCCAATCCCGGTTTCGGGCGTGTCTTTACCGACAACATGGTCATGATCCGTTATGTGGAAGGTAGGGGATGGCATGACGCCCGCGTACAGCCCTATGCGCCGATTTCGCTGAACCCGGCGGCGGCCGTGCTGCATTACGCGCAGGAAATTTTCGAGGGAATGAAGGCCTACCGTACGGCCGGGGGCGGCATCACCCTGTTCCGCCCCTATGCCAACGCGGCCCGCTTCCGCAAGTCGGCCGAACGGCTGGCGATGGCGGACCTGCCTGATGAAGTGTTTGTCGAGGCGGTGCGCCAGCTGGTGCGCGTGGATCACGCATGGGTGCCCGGCAACCCCGATGAAAGCCTGTATATCCGCCCCTACATGATCGCGAGCGAGACGTTCCTGGGCGTGAAGCCTGCGTCGGAATACATGTTCATGGTCATTGCATCGCCCGTGGGAGCGTATTTCGGTGCGGAGGCGGTCAGCGTGTGGGTGTCCGATTTCTGCCGCGCCGCCCCCGGCGGCACGGGGGAAGCCAAGTGCGGTGGCAACTATGCCGCAAGCCTGCTGGCGCAGCAGGAAGCCAAGGGCCATGGCTGTGCGCAGGTCCTGTTCCTTGATGCGGTGGAACGCCGCTGGATCGAGGAAATGGGCGGCATGAACGTGTTCTTCGTGTTCGATGACGGTTCCGTCGGCACCCCGCCGCTGACCGGCACGATCCTGCGTGGCATCACGCGCGACTCGTTGCTTACCCTGGCGCGTGAAATGGGCCTGACCGTGCGTGAGGAACCCTATGCCATCGACCAGCTTTATGCCGATGCCGCGTCCGGTCGCCTAAAGGAAGTGTTTGCATGCGGCACGGCGGCGGTTGTGTCCCCCATCGGGCGTTTCCGTAGCCACAAGGGCGAAGTGGTGATTGGCGATGGCAAGGGTATCGGTCCCGTCACCGAAAAGCTGCGCAATGCCCTGATTGGCATCCAGCGCGGCACGGCGCCCGATACCCATGGCTGGGTGGAAAAGGTTATCTGATCTTCCGGCCACGGTCGGTGTGCCCGGCACGCCCGGCCATGGCGGATGGTCATCATGACAGGGGGCGGGTCATGCGGTTGCGGCATGTCCCGCCCCGTCTGTATCCAGATGGAAAAGTTTTTTGGTGAAGCTGTTTACAAAAAGCTTCGAAAAAATGCCGCCTTCCTGAAAAAGGCGGTACCCCGGAACTTTTGGTATTTTTAAGGGAAAGAACAGGTCCGATGACTGGGAAAATGCTGGATGTAACAGGACAGTGGGACGGGCAGTTCAGCTATCCCCACACACTGACGCCGGAGTTTTTTTCTGCATCGCTGTTTGAAACCGGCAGTCATGTAGGTGGCACGGTGACGGAGCGCGCCACGTCGGGTGCCAATGCCGGTGAATGCTTCATTGCCACGGTACGGGGGGAGCGGACCAGCGCCCGGGTACATTTTACGAAAACGTATGAGGATGGCGTGCGCCAGCATGCCGTGCTGTACACGGGCACGCTGAACGCGGATGGAAGCGAGATCGAGGGGGAATGGCGTATCGCCGGTTCCTGGTCGGGGCCGTTCCTCATGATCCGTCGTGCGGCGGGCAGTGTGGCGGCGGAAATCAAGGTAGCGGAAGCGCCGGTGTCCGATGCGGATTGCATCACCATTTCCCGCTAGAAGATCGTTTTGGAGAACAGAAATTTTTGGGTGCCGCCTTTTTTCAAAAAGGCGGCGTTCATTGAAGCTTTTGGAAAAAAGCTTCACCAAAAATGCCTTCATGTCTTGTGGTAACCGGCTTTGCCCCATGCAACCGGGCATGGGGCAGGCCATGTCTTATTGCGCAGGTGTTGCCGTTTCATCCACCGGCACATAGATCCGGTTGCCGTTACTGCGGAATTCCGCCTTTTTCTGTTCCAGCCCCGCCTGTCGCTGCGCATTGGCCTTCAGGTCGTGGCTTATGCGCATGGAGCAGAATTTGGGGCCGCACATGGAACAGAAATGCGCGTTCTTGTGCGCCTCACGCGGCAGCGTTTCATCATGGTACGAACACGCCGTATCCGGGTCGAGCGACAGCTTGAACTGGTCATTCCAGCGGAAATCGAAGCGCGCGCGGCTGATCGCGTCATCGCGGATGCGCGCCGCCGGGTGCCCCTTGGCCAGATCGGCCGCGTGGGCGGCGATGCGGTAGGTCACGACGCCGACCTTCACATCATTGCGGTCAGGCAGGCCAAGATGTTCCTTTGGCGTAACGTAACACAGCATGGCGGTGCCGAACCACCCGATCATGGCGGCACCGATGCCCGATGTGATATGGTCGTAACCCGGCGCGATATCGGTCGTCAGCGGACCAAGCGTGTAGAATGGCGCTTCGCCACATTCCCGCAGCTGCTTTTCCACATTGACCTTGATCTTGTGCATGGGCACGTGGCCCGGTCCCTCGATCATGACCTGGCAGCCTTTTGCCCACGCGATTTTTGTCAGTTCGCCCAGCGTTTCCAGTTCGGCGAACTGGGCGGCGTCATTCGCATCGGCGATGGAGCCAGGGCGCAGGCCGTCCCCCAGCGAGAACGAGACATCATAACGGCGCATGATGTCGCATATCTCCTCGAAATGCTCATACAGGAAGCTTTCACGGTGGTGGTGCAGGCACCACCCCGCCATGATCGACCCCCCGCGTGAGACGATGCCCGTTACCCGGTTGACCGTAAGCGGCACATGCTGCAGCCGCACGCCGGCATGGATGGTAAAATAGTCCACGCCCTGTTCCGCCTGTTCGATCAGCGTGTCGCGGAAGATTTCCCATGTCAGGTCCTCTGGCACGCCGCCCACCTTTTCCAGCGCCTGATACAGCGGCACCGTGCCGATGGGTACCGGCGCATTGCGCAGGATCCAGTCGCGGATATTGTGGATGTTGCGCCCGGTGGACAGGTCCATGACCGTATCCGCGCCCCAGCGGATGGACCAGACCATCTTTTCCACTTCTTCCGCCACGGATGAGGTCACGGCCGAATTGCCGATATTGGCGTTGACCTTTACCAGGAAGTTGCGCCCGATCACCATTGGTTCGAGTTCGGGGTGGTTGATGTTGGCGGGCAGGATGGCGCGGCCTGCGGCAATTTCGGACCGTACGAATTCCGGGGTGACGAAGGCGGGGATGTCGGCCCCGAAATCCTCGCCATCGGCGCGGCGTGCCTCGGCCCCTGCGTCCATGGTGGCGCGGCCAAGGTTTTCGCGGTGGGCAGCGTAGATCATTTCCTCGGTAATGATTCCGGCACGGGCGAATTCGTACTGCGTGACCATCTGCCCAGGCCTGCCTTCATGCACCGCATGGGGCGCAGGGCAGGCAGGGACCAGGTTTTCGCCTTTGGCAAAGCCGTTGTCCTCGGGCCGGACGGCGCGTGGCGTAATGGTGGGCAGGTTGCGGGCCGCGATCCATGGCGTGCGGACCGGTTCCAGTCCCGCGCGCACGTCGATCCGCGCATGCGGGTCGGTATAGGGTCCGGAGGTGTCGTACACCCGGACAGGTGGTTCGTTGGCGCTGGGTTCAAGGGCGATTTCGCGGAAGGGTACGCGGATATGCGCATGCCCTTCGGGCGTGGACCAGACCTTGGTGGACCCCATGATGGGGCCGGTGGTGACATGGTCGGGAGATGAAGGCGAAGCAACGGTAGTCATGACAATGCTCCTCGTTTTCTCTCCGACAGGGGGTGTGGGGGAGAAAACCGGAACGCCACATGGATCATGTGCGCAGTATCGTCAGGTCTGACGCATCGTGCCGATTGTCTGCACCAGTCCCTCCGCCGGTATGAGCCGGATCAGGTTCCCCGGAACGCACGATGCGCCCGGAAGGGTCCCCGCGCGCATGGTCGGCCCATGCCAGCGGTATCTCAGCCCCTTGCCGGGACTCCCCTTGGTCATTTCAGGATCATGAAACACCCGGCACTTGTCAACATTGTCGGAAGGGGTGCAGACGGGCGGGATGAAAAAGAATTCGTGTGCCGATTTGCCAGCCGCGCGGTTGTGTTAGACTGCTTGTGAATATTCATCTTTTGCGGGGAAGCAGGACAGCATGGCAGGTAGCGTGATTTCCGATCGGATTGCACAGGGCAGCGGACGGAAGGCTGCGGATACCGTGATCCGCAATGTCCGCCTGTTCGATCTGGTGACGGGCGAACTGCTGCCGACCGACATTGCCATATGTGGTGACACCATTGTCGGCACGCTGGATCATTACGAGGGCACAAACGTGATCGAGGGGCATGGCCGCATTGCCGTGCCGGGCTTTATCGACACGCACCTGCATGTCGAATCCTCGCTCATCACCCCGTTTGAATTCGACCGCTGCGTCCTGCCCCATGGCGTGACCACCGCCATATGCGACCCGCATGAAATGGCCAACGTGCTGGGTCGCCCGGCGCTGGACTATTTTACCGAAGCGGCCATGCGGACGGTCATGGACCTGCGGGTAAACCTGTCCAGCTGTGTTCCGTCCACTGCCCTTGAAACATCGGGTGCGACACTGGGGGCGGCTGACCTGCTGCCGTATCGCGACCACCCCAAGGTCATTGGCCTGGCCGAGTTCATGAACATTCCCGGCGTGCTGAATGGCGACCCGGTCTGCATGGAAAAGCTGGAGGCCTTTGCTGGCGGCCATATTGACGGCCATGCGCCGCTGCTGCGTGGGCGTAAGCTCAATGGTTACCTGTCGGCAGGCATCACCACCGACCATGAAGCCACGACGGCGGAAGAAGCGCTGGAAAAGGTGCGCAAGGGCATGATGGTGCTGATCCGCGAGGGGTCGGTGTGCAAGGACCTGCGCGCGCTGGTGCCGCTGCTCAATCCGGTGACATCGCCATTCTTCGCCTTCTGCACGGATGACCGCAACCCGCTGGAAATCGCGCATGAGGGGCATCTGGATTACCTGATCCGCCTTGCCATCTCGCTGGGGGTGGAACCGCTGGCGGCATATCGCAGCGCCTCGCTCAGTGCGGCCAACGCGTTCGGCCTGCGCGACCGGGGTATGATCGCGCCGGGCCGGCGGGCGGATATCGTGCTGCTCGATGACCTGCGGGAATGCCGGGTATCGGACGTGATCAGCGCGGGGCGGCTGGTGAATGATGCGCTGTTTGCCACGCGTGACATCATTCCCCCCGTCGGTACTGACAGCATAAGCCTGCCCGCGCCTGTCAGCGCGCAGGACATGCAGATTGCGGGCAGTGGCACGCAGCGCCCGGTGATCGGTCTGCTGCCGGGGCAGATCATCACCCCGTTCCTGCATGCCGACCTGCCGGTGGCGGGTGGCATTGTCCAGCCTGACCCGGCGCAGGATATCGCGCGCATATGCGTGGTGGCGCGGCATGGGCACAATGACAATATCGGGCGCGGGTTTGTTAAGGGATTCGGCCTGTCGGGGGGCGCGCTGGCATCCTCGGTCGGGCATGACAGCCACAATATCTGTGTGGTGGGCATGAATGACGCGGATATGGCGATTGCGGTCAACCATCTGGAAAAAACAGGCGGCGGCTTTGTCGTGGTGCGCGACGGGAAAGTGGTGGCGGACATGCCATTGCCGGTGGCGGGCCTGATGAGCGACGCCCCGTTCGAGACCGTGCGCGACCAGCTGGAGGTACTGCGCGCCGCCGCCCGCGCGCTGGGTTGTCAGCTTGATGAGCCGTTCCTGCAACTGGCCTTCCTGCCGCTGCCGGTCATCCCGCACCTCAAGATCACGGATTTCGGCATGGTGGATGTCAACCGGATGGAACTGGTCTGACACGGTCACGATACAGGAGCAGCCCATGACAGGGGCCAGTGATATCGCCGCCCCCGCGCGCGAAGCCGTGGCCACCCTGCGTGCCTATCGTGCGGACTGGGTGCATTTCACCAACTGGTGCGCGGTCCATGCCGTGTCCCCCATTCCCGCCACGGCGCAGGTCGTGGCGACCTATCTGCGCAGCCTGACCGAATTCGCGCCTGCCACCATCCGGCGCAGGCTGGCTGCGATTGGCAAGATGCACCGTTTTAACGACATGGCGTGGGACGTGACCGACCCCGTTCTCCGCGCGGCGGTGACAGACATGACCGAACGTGCCAGCCACCCGGCCGCACCGCCTGCGGTGGTGACGCCGGACATGCTGCGCGCCATGGTTGAATGCTGTGCGGACGGATCCCCACGGGGCCTGCGGGACCGTTGCCTGCTGCTGTTCGGTTTCGCGGGGGCGCTGCGGCGTTCGGAACTGGTGGGACTGCAGGTGGAAGACGTGCGCGTTGACCGTACGGCGGTCGTGCTGACTATTCGGGAGGAAGGTGCCGCACAGTTCATCAACCTGCCCCTGTCACCCGATGGCGCACTGTGTCCTGCCGCGGCGTTCGCCGCGTGGCAGCAGGTGGCGCACCGGCAGACCGGACCGCTGTTCCGCGCCATTTCCAAGGGGGAGCGCGTGGGCGGCCGTGCGCTGACCCCGTACGCCGTGACCCGTATCCTGCAACGCCGCGCGCTGATGGCCGAAATCCAGCCGGATATCGTTGCGACGTTAAGCGCGCATGCCCTGCGCTCTGGCTATATTGTCGCGGCATTGCAGCAGGGCATGGAAACCGACGCGCTATGCCAGCATACCCGTTATCGTGACCCGCGCGCCCTGCGCCCGTATGAACGCCTGCTGGCCCATGACTGAAAACCTGCGCCTGCCCTGGGCTGACCTGCCCCCTGCCACCGCACGGGAGGATGAGACCGCCGAGACCGCGCGGCGCACACCGGGACGACGGGGGCGGCGTCCGCTTTCCGCGTGGCCGCAGCCGGCTGAACCCTCGCCATGGCAATGGTGGCACCTGCTGGTCTACGGGCCGGATACGGGCATGGACGCCTTTGTGGCGGAGGCCGCCGGTCCCGGCCTGATCCCATGGCCGTTTGACGCCGAACGGGTGGAGGAAGACATGTTCGCGCTGGCGATCGGCGCCAATTCGCCCGCGCGCGGGCGGGCCGGGCTGTCCATTGATGGCTGCCGGATCCTGGCGCGCCAGTTCCGCGCGGCGGCGGAGGCCCGTCACGCCCGGCTGGGCCTGCGGGCGGAAAAGGCCTGCCCGCTGGATTTCCACCAGCTTGTCCCGGTGCCAGAACGGATTCTCCAGCTTGGCGCCACCCATCCCGATGCGCGGTCCTGGCTGCGCGATAACTGGGGCCTGACCGAAGCGCCGCGGCAGGTGCGCCATCTGCCGGGGCGCAAGGCGGGCCGCCGACTGCCGCGTGGCCACCGGGCCATGGTGTATGGCTTTTTCACCCGCATGGGCACGCCTGCCCCCGTGATCCGCCGGATGGAGGAACATTATCCCACCCTGACATTCCGCCTGTCGGAACGGTCGCTGGCATGACGGGGCAGGCCGACCTGTTCAGCGGAAAGCTGCCCGATGGCGACCCGGTCATTGTACTCGATATCTACCACGGTGGCCTGTCGCACCTGCTGCAACTGGCGCATGCGCGCGAAATCGACCTGGCGCGGCTGGATATCGTTACCCTGATCGACCAGCTGGCCGAAGCGGCACGTACGCATACATCGCTGCCGCTGGGGATCAAGGCGCAGTGGGCGGTCATGGCGTCGGGGTTGCTGCTGCTGCGTTCGCGCCTCATGCTGCCTGCGGATGATCCGCGCCAGCAGCAGGCGACACAGGAAGCAGCCGACCTGCGCACCCGCCTGCTGGCGGCGGAGGATGCCGTACGCCTTGCCGGCTGGCTTGCGGTGCGCGAACAGCTTGGCCGTGATGTACATGCCTTTGGCGGCGCGGTTGCCCCCGAAGGGGACGAATCGGCGCAGTGGGAAGTGGACCGGATCGAGTTCCTGTGGGGATGCCTTGCGGTATTCGACGGGAACTGGGGCGTCATGCCGGTTGAGACACCGTTCTACGCCCCCGTGCAGCTTGACCTGTTTTCCGTGGAGGACGCCCGCGCGCGTGTGCGCACATGTCTGGCGCAGGCCCGTGACGAGCCGGTATCACTGGACCGGATGCTGCCCGATTCCGTGCGGGCGGTACCTGCTGCCGAAATGTCATCGGGACAGCGGCGTTCGGCATGGAGCAGTACGTTTGCCGCCTGTCTGGAAATGGTGAAGCAGGGGGAGGCGCTGGCCTATCAGGCCGCACCGGAGACGCTGCCCCGTTTCAGCGGCGTGGCGACCCGGACGGGGCGGGACGGGAGCTGATTCATTTCACCTAAAAATACAGTGAAATGAATTTATCGTTGCAGCTTATATTTGCCGACTGCTATTTTGTATCGAAACAGCAACGTTTTGCGGGGAAACGGGACATTCCAGCAGGAATGGCAGATTTTTTTCCTTCATTTTTTAACAGTTTGCTTGACTGGGATTTTTTTTTGATCAAGCTGGCAGGCAAGAGTTTTTTACTGGCCTGCCGGGCACTGACAGGGGCTGTTTCATAAGGCGTTCCGCGCCATGGGCCATGATGTGTCGGGCAGGACGTTCATACCGAGATTATTTCATACAAGATCAGGGTTGATTTCGAGATGTTAATAATGTTTATGGATAAAGCGTGATGAATGAGTGGCTTGGCCTGTCAGGGCAGGGTGCATGCGATGTCCATGCATTGGCATATGCACTGCCGGAGGTGGCGATGGTCGTGCCTTTCCGTTCCGCCGGAAAGGGGGGGTATCGTGCTTCAGGGTTGAGCCGGGGAGAACAAGGCGGATCGCATCAGTCGTTTCGTAGAAATCTGGTCATACTCCCGTAGTAAAATTGGTGAAATCAGAACATCCAGAACAAATTCTGTAATAATTCCTTCCTAAAACTATGCCGTTCTGAGTGAGGTATGGGTATGACGTATGCGGAACAGAGTGATAATAGACTACAAAAGGTAATCGTTTTCGCGCTTGTCCTGGTGTTTGAAGGGCTGCTGGTGCTGGCGCTCCTGTTCGGGCTTAGCTCCCCGCCGGATGCACCCAAGGAACCGCCGCGGCCGCCGGTGCAGGTCCACATGATCAAGGAACCGCCGCCACCGCCGCCACCGCCGCCGCCACCGCCGCCGCCGCCGGAAATTACGCAGCCGCCGCCGCCGTATATTCCGCCGCC
>NZ_VWPI01000133.1 GCF_015155755.1 Komagataeibacter sp. FXV3
ACACGAAGCCGCCGAAGGCGATGCCGCCCGCAAAGGCGACCCCGCCGGCTGATGCGCCCGTGTCCAACGCCCCGCCGGTACCCGATCACATGGCCGGCACGTCGCCGCTGAACCATGTCGTTCCGGAATATCCGGAAGAAATGTCGGAAGAAGGTCGAGAAGGCGTTGTGTCCGTGGCATGTGACGTGGAACCCAGCGGTGTCACCAGCAATTGCCAGGTGGTCAATGTAAAGGGCGGTCAGGCATTCGCTGACGCCGCGCTGAAGGCAGTCCGCCGCTCGCGTTATGCGCCGGCTGTCAAAAATGGTGTGCCCGTCAAGGAGTTCCACCATCTCTATACGATCACGTTCAGTCTGAATGACTGAGCCTGAATGTTAGGTCAGGCACGGCGGGGGCCGGCAGCACCCCGCCGCCTCGGAAAAAACATCCTGCTCCAGAGGATTTTGGTTAAATGATCAGACTGCATCGTAAACACACTCTTGTTGCCTCGGCTGCTTTCGCTGCCATGCTGTGCGCGGCTTCCCCGCTTGCCGCGCTGGCCCAGGATGCCGCCCCGGCCGCTAGCGATGCGGCCACGGCACCGGCGGTTTCCGCCCCTGCAACCGATGGCAGCGGCGCTGCCGCCACCCCGGCACCCGGCGCGGACGCCCCGGCCCCGCAGGCAGCCGCCCCGGCACCGGCACCGGCACCGGCGCCTGCGCCTGCTCCCGCTGCTGAATCCCCGCCGGCCGACGCCCCCAAGGCGCCCGAGGGTAACCCGTACGGCCTTGGCGCGCTTTGGGCCAATGGTGACTTCATCGCCCGTGGCGTCCTGCTGATCATGGTCTTCATGTCGCTTGGCACATGGTACATCATGATCACCAAGTTCTTTGAGCAGGCGCGTGTCATGAACGCCGCCAAGCAGGTGATGAGCGATTTCTGGACCAAGGGTTCCATCAAGGACGGTGCTGCCGCCCTGCCCGCGAACTCCCCGTTCCGCTATATCGCCGATACCGGCGTCAAGGCCGCCGAACACCACGAAGGCACGATGCAGGAATCCATCGACCTGCATTCCTGGACCACCATGTCCATCCAGCGTTCGGTTGACGTGATCCAGACCAAGCTGCAGGGCGGCCTTGCCTTCCTCGGCACCGTGGGTTCGACCTCCCCGTTCGTGGGTCTGTTCGGGACCGTCTGGGGTATCTATCACGCGCTGACGGCCATCGGCATCGCGGGACAGGCCTCGATCGACAAGGTTGCCGGTCCGGTTGGTGAATCGCTGATCATGACCGCCATCGGCCTGGGCACCGCCGTGCCTGCGGTTCTGGGCTACAACCTGCTGGTCCGCCGCAACAAGGGTGCAATGGACAAGATCCGCAACTTCGCCGCTGACGTGCAGTCGATCCTGATGGGTGGTTATCGCCATGGTGCGGACATCACCATTCATCCGGACAACTCCCCGACCACGACGACTATCGATAACCGGGTGGCCTGATCATGGGTATGCAAGTTGGAGGTGGCAGCGATGAAGACGAGGTGGTGTCCGCCATCAACACCACACCGCTTGTCGATGTCATGCTGGTGCTGCTGATCATCTTCCTGATCACCATCCCCGTCGCGACACATACCATCAAGGTTAGCCTCCCCATGGATGCTAACCAGCCCACCCGGACGATGATGAACAACATCGTCATCGCGGTGACCCCGCAGGGGCAGGCATACTGGAACGAAACGCCGCTTACCAGTTATGCCGACCTGGAATCCCATCTGGAACACGTGGCGGCGGAAAACCCGCAGCCACAGATCCAGATCCGTGGTGACCAGGCGGCGAAATATGAAGGTGTGGGCAAGGTGATTGCAGCCTGTCAGCAGGCGGGTATCATCCACATCGACTTCATTACCGAGCAGCCGCACGGCTGATATCCATTCCCGGCCGGGGCCTGTGTGTCCCGGCCAATTTCGGGAGAGTAGACCATGGGCATGAATATCGGCTCAGACAGCACGACCGAGGACGAAGGTATTGTCGATATCAATACCACGCCCCTGATTGACGTCATGCTGGTGCTGTTGATCATGCTGATCATCACCATTCCGCTCCAGACGCATTCGGTCTCGATCGATCTGCCGCAGGGCAATCCCCCGCCTTCCACCGCTCCGGATCCGGTTGTGGACACGGTGGCGATCGATTTTGACAACACCATCACGTGGAATGGCGAACCCGTTGCCGGTGACGCGGACCTTCAGGCCCGTTTCAAGGACGCGGCAGCCCAGCCGGTCCAGCCGGAAATGCACATCCATCCCGATCGCCTGGCCAGTTACAAGGTCGTGGCGAAGGTGCTGGCGGATGCGCAGCGCCTGGGTGTGAGCAAGCTGGGTATCATGGGCAGCGATCAGTTCATGGATGCGCAGTAAGCCAGTCAGTTCCTGATTACTGTATAACAATCAGCGCAACGGCCCCTCCTTCGGGAGGGGCCGTTTTTTTATGCCCGGTTCCAGCCGCAAGAAATGCTGTTTTTTAAGGCATTCTGGTGATTTACCCTGTGGTATCAAAGACACACAGGCCACATTGTTCAGCGTATTCCGTGCCGCCCGGCACCTGTTCCCCAAAACAGAAAAAATGCAAAAATCGTTGTATTTGTGCGGGATACGTGCTGATACCCGTCGGGGTCGACGGGCTATGGTCAGATAGATAAACAGCGTGTTGCATTTTTTAAACTTTGCCTGCGCATGTGTATTTCATAAGTCAACAGACAGGCGGAATGTTCAGTTTCCGTAATTACTTCACATGACCGGACGGGACGGGGCTGTGGACAGGAAGGCAGACGGGGATGGCTGCCACTGGAAACCGTATGGCTGTGTCCGTGAGCGCGGACACCACATATATTTGCGGGGGAATACATGAAGACGGGCCGGGATATCTATAGCGCAGTAAAACGTCAGGTACGGGTCACGGGAGCGCGCGCCGGACTTGCCGGTCTGCGGATGCCGGGGCTGAAGACACGGCTGCGTGCCATGTCCTGCCTGGTGGGGACCGTCTGTATCGCCACGGGGTCGGATGCGTGGGCACAGACGGCCACGCCCACCACCACACCGGCGCAGCAGCACCGCCATGTCACGCCCCGACATGTTGCGGCGGCACAACCGAAGGCTGCCGCCCCGGCACAGCCCGCAGGTATCGTGGACCATCAGGGGCCGGAAATGATCCGTGTCGCCTCGTCCCGTCAGGCGCGTGACGGCGGCGGCGGCATGATGCGGCTGGAAACGGCGCCGCATGCGGTCCAGACCATTGGCAAGCAGTTCATCGAAATGCGCAGCCCGACCAGCACCGCACTGGATCTGGTCAAGAACCTGCCCAGCATGAACGTGACCACACCTGACCCGTCGGGCATGGAAGGCGGCCAGATCCAGACCCGTGGTCTGACTGATCTGGACATGGGGCTTATGCTGGATGGCGCACCAGCAGCAGCGGCGAAGTACCTTAACGAAGACATCGATTCCGAAAACCTGGAAAGCGTGGAGGTCACGCCCGGCAGTTCCGCCACGGACCTGCCCGCCATGTCCGCTGCAGGCGGTGTGATGAACGAACGTTCTCACACGGCATCGCACAAATTCGGTGGCATGACCGATTTCTCCTACGGGACGAACAACATGTCGCGTGAGTTCATCCGTCTTGAATCGGGTGACATCGGCAGGACCGGTATCCGTAGCTACTTCTCGTTCTCCAACACGCATTCACGTTCGTGGATGGGATCCGGCATCAACCAGCGCAAGCATATTGATTTCGGGCTGCAGAAGGACTGGGCCAACGGATCCAATGCCAAGCTGTTTGTGTCATGGAACTCCGAGGACTTCACCATCGACGCCTATCCCGACAGCACGGCGTTCTATAACTACAAGCACACGGGCACCGGTTACGGCCGTAATTCCGACCCGACCAGCGATAACTACTGGAAAAACAACAACGACCACTGGAACCAGATCTTCCTGACGGCGCCGATCCATGTCGTGCTGCCTGCGAAATTCGCCTTCGACCTGCAGCCTTATTTCAGCTTCGGTCAGGGGTGGGATGCCTCACCGGGGAACAATACCCTGTACGGCCAGAACTGGAGTGCGTCCGAAAACCGCAACTACACCAGCTATTTCCTGGAAAACGAAGCCCGGCAGGTCGGTGCGGTCGCCAAGGTGAGTTACGACATCGATCGGCACAACCATCTTTCGTTTGGGTACTGGTATGAAAACAACCAGACCATCCAGAATTATCCCACCGGGTACACCATGGCGAACGGGGCAGCACCTAGCCCCAACTGGCAGCAATATCAGGGTACGGCCGCCAATGGGTACGGTATTACCGGTGTTGATGCCGGTTATGAACTGCATTCGCTGTTCATTCAGGATACCGCGAAGTACTTTAACGACAAGCTGCAGATCCATGCGGGCTTTAAATTCGTCATGTCTGATGCATGGAACAAGGGCTGGGCAGCCAATTCCGATGCGCGCAAGTGGGTTTATGGCCAGAATGGGCACCAAACGGGCCATAACGGCGCCAATACGACCGAACCCCTGCCGCAGCTTTCCATCAGCTACACCTTCAACGATCATCACCAGATCTATGTGAATGCCGAAGGTGATTACCGTCAGCCGAGTGCTACGGATCTGGGCTGGCTGTCACCCACGACGGGTTCACCCATGCTGAAAAACCAGTATTCCATCAAGGAAGAGCTGGGTTATCGCTATCACGACAAATACGTGATGCTTGACCTGTCACTGTTCAACTACAATGTGACGAACCGTATTCTCAGCACCTATCTGGGCGCCAACCAGTACATGCCGATCGAGGGTGGCAACCAGACCATGCGTGGCTTTGACGTCATGATCGCCAGCCGCCCGTTCCACGGGTTCAGCCCCTACGCTTCGTTTGAATACCTGCACGCAACGCAGGATTCCAATGTGGTGGACTCCAACCCGTTTGATGCCAGCTACGGCAAGACGATTGCGGCAAAAGGCCAGCAGGCCATCATGGCGCCGCATGTGATGGCAAACTTTGGCCTGACCTATAAATACAAGGGTTTCTTTGCCAATGCTGCCGTGCACTACACGGGTCCGCAGTCTGTCGCGCTGGACAACAGTGAGCGCATGCCCGGCTACGTGACCGATACCCTGTCGCTGGGGTATCACTTCAAGCCGTTCATGTATGCCAAGTCGCCTTCTTTCAAGCTGAACTTTACCAACCTGACCGGCTCCATCGTGCGGACAGGGGCCATGGGGGCCATCTATCATGCCGGCAGCCAGAGTGGCAGCTACCCGGTGTTCTATGGTGCATCCAGCCCCACGGGTCGTGCAGCAGACGGCAACTCCTTCATGGTCGAGCCGCGCTTCACCATGACCGGCACGATTTCCACTTCCTTCTGATCGTCATCACACACGGCAAACCCCGCCTTTTTTCCAAAAGGCGGGGTTCTTTGTGTCAATGCTGTCCCGCCGTGGCGACAACGCGGGGGCAGTCAGTATGGGAAATGGATTGTGAAAACAGGCCCGGTACACCCCGTTGATGAAATGCTGCCCGCAGGCATGCTGTTTGCCTTTGGCCTGCAGCATGCGCTGGTCATGTACGCCGGTACGGTCGCCGTGCCATTGGTCTTTGCCGCGGCCATGCATCTGTCACCGGCACAGACTGTCCTGCTGATCAATTGCGGGCTGATGACATCGGGCATCGCCACGATCATACAGAGCATCGGGATCGGCAGGTTCGGCTCCCGCCTGCCCATTGTGCAGGGGTCATCCTTCGCCATGCTGGCGTCCATGCTGCTGATCGGCCAGATATACGGGGTACGCTCTGTCTTTGGCGCGGTCATTGGCGCGGGGCTGGCGATGGTGGTGCTGGCGCCAGTCATGGCGCGGCTCATGCGGTTTTTCCCACCCGTGGTGATCGGGTGCCTGATTACCATCATCGGCCTGACGCTGGTGCCGGTGGCAGGGCGGTGGATTGGCGGTGGCACGCCCGGTGCGCCCGGTTTCGGCAGTATTGCCAACCTGGGCCTGGCGTTTGTCACCATCCTCATCACCGTGGGGGTGCAGGCATGGGGCAAGGGGTTCGTGGCCAATATCAGCGTTCTGGTGGGGCTGATCGCGGGCAGTATCCTCGCGGCCCTGTGCGGCATGGGGCATTATGGCATGGTGGCCGATGCCCCGTGGTTTGCCGTCAGCATGCCCTTTGCATTCGGCCTGCCTGAATTCCATGCCATGCCGGTGGTCATCATGCTGCTGAGCATGGTCATCATCGTGGCCGAAACCACCGGAAACTGCCTGGCCATTGGCCGCGTGGTCGATGTGCCGGTGACTGACGCCACCATTGCGGGCGCGTTGCGGGCCGATGGCCTGTCCACCATGCTGGGCGGGACGTTCAACAGCTTTCCCTACAACGCCTTTACGCAGAATACCGGGCTGATCGCCATAACCGATATCCGCAGCCGCTTCGTCGTGGCTGCCGCTGGCGTGGTCATGATCGGGCTGGGACTGTTTCCCAAGCTGGGTGCGCTGATTGCGGCCCTGCCGCCGCCGGTGCTGGGGGGATGTGGTCTGGTCATGTTCGGCATGACCACCATTGGTGGCATACGTGAACTGCTGCATGTCCGTTTCGAGGGCACGCGCAATGGCCTGATTGCCGCCGTGTCCATCGGTCTGGGTGTTCTGCCCATGGCGTGCCCGGATCTTTTTACCCACCTGAACGGGCTGGCGCGACTGCTACTGGGCAATGGCGTGCTGCTGTGTATCCTGTCGGGCGTGCTGCTGAACATGATTGTGGGAAAAAGCGCGCCGGATGTCGAAAGCGTGGTGGACAGGATGGACGAACGCGCCGCCCCCTGACCCTGTGTGAAAACGTTTTTGGTGAAGCTTTTTTCAAGAAGCTTCAAGGGACGCCACTTTTTTGAAAAACCGCAATACCTGGAAATTTCCTTTATTTTGAAATTGTTGGCAATGCCGCCCGGCGGCTGACCAGCCGGCTGGCGCTGCACAGCATGCCGATGAAGGCGACAGCCGACCCGAAGCCCAGGCAGCTACGTTCCGCGTCATGCGCGATCAGGCCAAAGGCCATGGCCACGCACATGGCCCCGGTGGCCTGTCCGCACTGGCGCGCGATCTGCACCATGCCCGATGCGCTGCCCGAACGCCCCGGTGGCGCGGTAATCATCATGATGCGGTTGTTGGGGGGCTGGAAAACACCAAAGCCCATGCCCGCGATCGTGATGCGCCACGCAATGTCGTACCATTGCGGATGGGGCGGCAGGAAATAGAGCGTCAGGAACCCCATCGAAGTCATGAACAGCCCGACTGATGACAGGATGGCGGCCGGTACCCGGTCCGTCAGCCTGCTTATGACGGGGGCGACGGCCATGATGCCGACCGGCCACGGTGTCATGAGTAGCCCTACGATGGATGGCGGGTAATGGAACATGGACTGCAGCGTGAACGGAAACGAGATCATGAACAGGTTGGAGGACACAAAGGCTACGAATCCCACCAGCGTGCCCATGCGGAAGGCGGAAATACGCAACATGTCCACCGGAAACATGGGATGTGCGCGCCCACGCTGGCGGCGCACCAGCAGCCAGCCCGCGACAATCCCGGTCAACAGCAGCACGATGACCTGTGGCATGCCGGCATGGTGCGCCACCGAATCCCCCGCCATGATCAGCGCGCCAAAGGCCAGCACGTTCAGCAGGGCACTGATCCCGTCAAACGTGCCCGCGCTGATGGGCGTGCGCGGCAGGGAAACCAGTGCCAGCACAAGGGCCGTCAGCCCCAGCGGAATGTTGATCAGGAACAGCCATGGCCATGTGGCGACCGTCAGGATGATGGAGGCCACCGTCGGCCCCCCGCCTACGCCCAGCGCCACCATCACGCCATTCAGTGCAATGCCGCGACCAAGGATGGCATGGGGATAGATGAAGCGGATCAGCGCGATGCTGACACTCATGATGCACGCACCACCCACGCCCTGTACCGCGCGCGCCAGTGCCAGCATGAGCAGCGAATGCGACAGCGCGCAGAACAGTGACGCCACCGTCAGCAGCGCCAGCCCGATCTGGCACAGCCGCGCAAAGCCGATGCGTGACCCCAGTGCCGCCATGGGCAGGAGCGAGACCACGCTGGCCAGCTGGTAGGAATTGACGATCCACACCGCTGATGCGGGCGAGACATGAATATCCTGCGCAATGGTGGGCAGTGCGACGTTGGCGATGGCGTAATCCAGCAGCGCCAGCAGCACCGACAGCGCCACCGCCGTCACAGCGCGGACGCGGGCCGCGCCATGCAGGCCTTCGCCTTCGGTCAGGACAGGGGTGGATCGGGGGGACATGGCAGCGGCTTTTCAGGCGGGAGTCATCTGTTACGTCTATGCAACGTAACATGGTTCTACCGCAACGCCCCCGACATCCATGCGGATGCAGGGGAAATGGTGCGGCAGGGTCGTACGGTCAGCCCTGTGCGTTGAGCGCGCGCAGGCCGATGTCATGGCGGTAAATGCCATCGGGCCAGTCAATGGCCTTTACGGCCTCATACGCCCGGTCACGCGCCTGCCGCAGCGTGTCCCCCGTGGCGCAGACCGCCAGAACGCGACCACCTGCCGCCACCAGTTCGCCCGTCGCATCCCGTTTCGTGCCCGCCTGGAACACATGCACGCCCGGCATGGCCTCGGCCGCCGCAATATGACGGATCACGCCGCCCGTCACCGGCTTGCCGGGATAGCCACGCGCGGCCACGACCACGCTTATCGAGGACTGGCTGGAAAAGCGGATATCGGTGTGTTCCAGCTGGCCCTTCGCCACGGCGGCAAGGGCGGCCAGCAGGTCGCTTTCCAGACGGATCAGCAGGGCCTGCGCTTCCGGGTCGCCAAGGCGGACATTGTATTCGATCAGCTGTGGGCCGGTCGGGGTCAGCATGAGGCCCGCGAAAATGATGCCGGTGAACGGCGTACCGCGACGCGCCATTTCACGCAGCATGGGGCGCACCAGCAGGTCCAGCGCCGCTTCCTGCTGCGCGTGGTCAAACCCGGTGGGGGGGGAAACCGCGCCCATGCCGCCGGTATTGGGGCCGGTGTCACCATCGCCAATGCGCTTGTGGTCCTGTGCCGCACCGATCAGTACGGCGGTTTCCCCCGCGCAGAAGGCGAACAGGGAGACCTCGTCGCCCATCAGGCAGTCCTCGATCACAACGCTGTGGCCCGCCTGTCCCAGCGTGCCGTCGGTCATCATGTCGGTAATCGCCTGTTCGGCTTCGGCCACGCTCTGCGCCACGACCACGCCCTTGCCTGCCGCAAGACCATCGGCCTTCACCACGACCGGCGCACCATGGCGGCGCACGTAATCCAGCGCAGGGGCGGCCGCGTCAAAGCGTTCCCACCGTGCGGTGGGGATGCCCGCCGCATCACAGACTTCCTTGGTAAAGGTCTTGCTGCCTTCCAGTGCGGCGGCAGCCTGCGTGGGACCGGCGCAGGCGATGCCCGCTTTGGCGCAGGCATCGGCAATGCCCGCCACCAGCGGCGCTTCGGGGCCGGGCACGATCAGGTCGATGCGTTCACGCTGCGCCAGCGCGATCAGGCCCGGCACGTCATCGGCGCGGACGGGACAGTTCGTGCCCAGCACTGCCGTGCCGGGGTTGCCCGGCGCAATGAACAGGGCATCAAGCAATGGCGACCGCGCAATGGCAGCGGCCATGGCATGTTCCCGTCCGCCTGATCCAACCAGCAGCACCCGCATCACTCGTTTCTCCCGTTTTTCATCTCTGCCCTTTCGGGGTGGCCGTCTCTATCATACCTTGCGCGGATGGATGAACAGTTTCCCGACTCCGGCCGCGCCATGGGCGGCAATACCCCTGAATTTTCGGTCGCCGAGATCTCAGGGGCCATCCGCCGTGTGCTTGAAGGCACGTTCGGCCGCATTCGCGTGCGTGGTGAAATCACGGAATTCATGCGTGCACGGTCCGGGCACCTGTATTTTGCGCTCAAGGACGAAGGGGGCAAGCTATCCTCCGTCGTCTGGCGGGGCACCGTGCCCCGGCTGGGGCTGAAGCCGGAAAACGGGGTGGAGGTCATCGCCACGGGCCGGATTTCCGCCTATGGCGAACGCTCTTCCTACCAGATGGTGATCGACCGGCTGGAATACGCGGGCGAGGGCGCGCTGCTGGCCCGGATCGAACGCCTGCGCCTGCGCCTTGCGGCGGAAGGCCTGTTCGATGCGGACCGCAAGCGGCCACTGCCCTTCCTGCCGCGCGTGATCGGGGTGGTCACGTCACCACAGGGTGCGGTGCTGCATGATATCCGCACCACCATTGCCCGCCGCTTTCCCCATCCCGTTCTGGTCTGGCCGGTGGCGGTGCAGGGAGAGGGTGCCGCCGAACAGATCGCCCATGCCATTGCGGGTTTTGACGCGATTACGGGTGGCGGCAGGGTGCCACGCCCTGATGTGCTGATCGTCGCGCGTGGGGGTGGGGCGCTGGAAGACCTCATGGCCTTCAATGACGAAGCGGTGCTGCGCGCGGTGGCGGCGTGCCGCATTCCGGTCATTTCCGCCGTCGGGCATGAAACGGATACGACCCTGGTTGATTTCGTGTCTGACCGTCGCGCGCCCACGCCCACGGCGGCAGCCGAAATGGCGGTGCCGGTGCGTGCCGAACTGGAGGCGGACCTGGCGCAGCGTGACGCGCGCCTGCGCGGTGGACTTGGACGCACGCTGCAACTGGCGCGCGCGCGTCTGGACCGGGCGGCGGCGGGGCTGCCGGATCTGCCCGCCGTGGTGGAAAACGCCCGGCGGCGACTGGATGACCGGGCTTACCGGCTGGATCTGGCGCTGCCGACACGCATGGAACAGCTGCGCAGCCGCCTGCGCAATGCGTCCGACCGGCTGCCCGCGCCGCAGATGGTTCTTGCCCTGCGCCGCGCCGACCTTGCGCGGGTTGATGCCGCGTGCCAGCAGGCGATGGCCGGATACCTGCACCGCCGCGTTTCCACATTGCGGGGGCTGCGCGTGCCGCCCGCCATGCTGGTGGCGCAGTTGCGCGCCAGCGCCAGCCGCCTTGCCGGGGCGGCGGGACAACTGGCTTCCCTTTCCCCGCAGGCCGTGCTGGAACGCGGCTATGTGCTGGTGACCGACAGCGCGGGCAAACCGCTGGCGCATGCGGCGCAGGCGCGCCGGGCGAAACAGGTGACTCTGACCTTTGCCGATGGCCAGGTCGCCGCCCGTCCCATCGGGGCGGAGGACAGGCAGCAGGGGCATCTGGATCTGTAATGCACATACGGGCACGAAACATGACGATAACGACACGATTCTGCGCCATGGGCGCCGCCCTGCTGCTGGCGGGATGCGCGGGGCACGCGGCGCACCGGTCCGCCCCCCGTCCCGCCGTGGGGCAGGCCACAACGCCGGGGCGCATCCCGCCACAGGATTTCGCCCCCGGACTGACGGGGGAAGAAGGCGCGCCGCCACAGGGCACCATCCTGACCAATGACCCTTCGGCCCCTGCGGATACGCCGCTATGTGGCCATGCCGCACGGGAGGCGAACAGCATCGGCGCCACCGTGCACCCCGACATCACCCCCACCACCAGCAGTTGTGCCGCCAACGCGTGTTTCGATGCGCAGACCGGCACCTATATCGCCGCCGATGGCAGCCGACGGGTCTGCCGCTAGCACCCGGCTCATGACACGCTGCATGGGTCATATGTCGCGGGCGGGCAGGCAGGGGCCATATTCCGATTGACTTGGTCCGGATGGATGGTTGACCCTTTGGGACATCATGAGCCTTCCCCCATCATCCGATAGCGTAGGCGATCCGCAGGCGACAGTTCACATGTTCCCCCTCAAGCGCATGCTGTCGGTGCGCGAGGCTGCGGAGTATGTGGGCATCACGCTGCTGCGGCTGCGCAGCCTGCGTCTGGTGAATGCGGGGCCGCACGCCGCCATGCGCAACAAGAGCGGGGTCATGTTCCGGATCGAGGATCTGGACGAATACGTGGACAGCCTCTATCGCCGCGCCAACATTTCCCATACCGAGCAGGCGCGGCACCGCAACGAATGGCGTGGCAGGCTGGCCGCCCTGCCGGAAGAGGCGCGCGGCGGCATATCCGATTCCTTCATGCAGATCATCACCCGTGACGAACTTCTGGAAAAAGGGGCCAATCGCGGGTTCCGTGTCCTGTTCCTTGGGGGGCTGTGCCTGATTTTCCTGTCGCATACCCCGCTGATCTGGCGGCTGTAACGCTGTGATGCGGGGTGCATTTAGGGGAAAATGCGTTTTTTGGGCTGTGCGGGTATGTTCATTCGCCATACGATCCGCTACGCAGAAACCACGATAGCGGAACAATAATGGATCGGATAATGACAGGTATGCGCAGCAGCATTATGGCCCGGACCGGATACGCGCGGCTATGTGGCGCGGTTTGTGGGGCGGCACTTGCCCTGACCCCTGTCCTTGCCATGGCGCAGGATGCCGGTGGCGGCCAGCAGCAGGCCCCCATACTGCCCATGCCGCCCGTGCCGGAATTCAAGCCGCTGCCCCCGGGCACGAAGCCTGTGGCCCCTGTCATCGGCATTTTCAACACCCAGCAGATCATGGCGCAGTCCACTGCCGTGCAGAAGCTGCAGACCGAACTGGGCACCCGGCGCGAAGCACTGGTGCGTGACGTCCGGGCCGAGGATGGACAGCTTCAGGCCCTGCGCCAGTCCATCATCAAGGCAGGCAAGGCCCCCACGCCCGAACAGCAGCAGGAACTGCAGAAGCGCGTGAACGCCGATCGCACCAAATTCGGTAACCGGAACCGGATTCTGGAAGAAGACGCGCAGGTTGCCCTGAATCAGGTGCAGCGCGAAATGCAGCAGATCGTCAGCGCCATTGCCTCAGCCCGCGGCATGACCATGGTGCTGCAGGCTGGTACCGCAGCCCTGCATGACAACAGCCTTGATATCAGCGATCAGGTCGTGACCTATCTGAATCAGGCGCTGCCGTCGGTGTACCTCCCCGCCGCGACCGAAGATCCCGAAGAAATTGCCAAGAGCGGCAAATACCCGGTCATGCCGTTCCAGCCCGCTGATAACGGCGGCGAATGATCGCCGGGCGATTATTGAGAAAGCAGTAAAAGTTTTCGGGTGCCGCCTTTTTTCAAAAAGGCGGCATTCTTTTTGAAGCTATTGAAAAAGCTTCCCCAAAAAACTTCTTGATGATTTTCAGGCCAGCAGATCGGCTGTGACTGCCCCGGTTGCCGATACGGCGTCTGTGGCCGCCAGTCGGACCAGATAGCCCCGTTTCCCCCCGTTGATGACAACATAGGGTTGTGCCAGCGCTTCCTGCGCCAGGGCGGTCCGTACCCGCTTGCGCTGCCCGAACGGGCTGATCCCGCCCACGCGGAAGCCCGTGCTGCGTTCGGCATCCGGCGGTGGCATCATTTCAGCTGATTTTCCGCCAAAGGCTGCCGCGACCTTCTTCATGCTCAATGTTGCTGCCACGGGCACCACGACACAGGCAGGACGACCGTCCACCATTACCATCAGGGTCTTGAACACCCGTGCGGGATCTTCCCCGATGGATGCGGCAGCATGGTTGCCCGTCTGTCCGGCATTGGTATCGTACTCATATTCAATGACGCTGAATGGAACGTCTGCCTTTTCCAGCGCCGCCGTGGCGGGTGTCGCCCTGCTCATACGGTTTCCTTTTCCCGGAAAATCATACAAAAGTTTTTGGTGAAGCTTTTTTCAAAAAGCTTCAAAGAACTTCCGCTTTTTTGAAAAAAGGTGGAATCTGAAAACTTTTATTTTATTAACAGGTTGTTTTTGAACAATTATTTTCTGTTTCCATTCCGAAGCGTACATAAGTCCCCTGTGGCTGGGGACCGGGCAGGCACAGGCTGACGATCCGGGGCGCTACCGTCTCGGGCGGGGTCAGGCTGTCCATGTCCAGTGCGGGCATGGCCAGCCGGCGCAGCCGGGTCGCGACCATGCCGGGTTCAAACAGATTGATGCGCAGCGGACTGCCCTGTGGCAGTTCACGCACCCATGTCCTGATGATGGCGTCCTGTGCCGCGCGGGTGGCGGCTACCAGTCCCCAGAAGGGTGCGGGCGTCTGGCCATGCTGGTCGGTCATGAAAACGGCACGCCCGGCCGGGCTGCGTTCCAGCAGGGGGGCCAGCGTGCGGATCAGCCGCCATGTGGTCAGGGGGCCGGCCTGCATGCCTCGTTCCCAGTCGCTGGGCTGCATGTGTGACAGCGGGGACAGGACACCCAGTTCCCCCGCGCAATGGACCACGCAGTCCAGCCTGCCGAATTGTGTGGCGATGGAAGGGCCAAGCGTATCCAGCTTTTCACCATCCAGCAGGTCCAGCGGCAGCAGGGTGGCATTGTGCCCCGTATGCTGGCGGATCAGGTCGTCCGTCTGCTCAAGCCCACCCTGCGTGCGTGCGGTCAGGATGCAGTGCGCGCCAGCCTGTGCCAGCGCCACGGCAACTGCGCGCCCGATACCCCGGCTGGCGCCGGTGACCAGCGCGACCCGCCCGGCCAGATCGGTCAGCGGATCCGTCACGCGGGTTCGGGGTGGTGTTCGGCTTCGTAATCCACCAGTTCGATCGGGTAATCGCCGGTAAAGCAGGCATCGCAGTAGCGGTTGGCCGCACTCTTGCGGTCCTTGTAGCCCAGCGCGCGGTACAGCCCGTCGAACGAGATGAAGGCAAGGCTGTCCACCCCGATCAGCTTGGCCATTTCCTCCAGATTGTGCTGGGCGGCAAGAAGCTGGCTGCGCTCGGGCGTGTCGATGCCGTAGAAGCAGGAATGCGTGGTCGGCGGGGAGGAAATGCGCATGTGCACCTCCTTCGCACCCGCTGCGCGCACCATGTCCACGATCTTGCGCGATGTGGTGCCACGCACGATGGAATCATCCACCAGTACCACGCGCTTGCCATCCAGCACGGGACGGTTGGTGGAATGCTTCATCTTCACGCCCAGATTGCGGATCTGGTCGGTCGGTTCGATGAAGGTGCGGCCCACGTAATGGTTGCGGATGATGCCCAGTTCGAACGGAATGCCGCTTTCGGCAGCGAATCCCATGGCCGAGGGCACGCCGGAATCGGGCACCGGCACGATCACGTCGGCCTCCACCGCGCTTTCACGCGCCAGTTCCACGCCGATCTGCTTGCGGGTGTCATACACGGCCTTGCCGTCCATGACGGAATCGGGCCGGGCGAAATAGATGTATTCAAACACGCAGAAGCGCGACTGCTTGCTGTCGAACGGCTTGAGGGAACGGATGCCATCATCGTTGATGATCACGATCTCGCCCGGTTCCACGTCGCGCACGAACTCCGCCCCGACAATGTCCAGCGCACAGGTCTCGCTGGCCAGAACCCATTTGCCTTCCGAACCGTCTTCTTCCCGCAGGCGGCCAAGAATGAGCGGACGCACGCCCAGCGGGTCGCGCACGCCAATCAGTTCATTGCGCGACAGCACGATCAGGGAATACGCCCCCAGCACCTGCTTGAGCGCATCGATCAGCCGGTCCACCACGTTGGAATACAGCGAGATGGCGATCAGGTGGATGAATACCTCGCTATCGGTCGTGGACTGGAAGATGCAGCCCCGCCGCACCAGCGCCTTGCGCAGGGTTTCGGCATTGGTCAGGTTGCCGTTATGGGCCACCGCCAGGCCACCGAATTCAAAATCGGCAAACAGCGGCTGCACGTTGCGGATCAGTGTCGCCCCCGTGGTGGCGTAACGGTTGTGACCCACCGCGCAGTTACCCGGCAGGGTGGCCATGACGCGGGCATCGCCAAACACCTCGCCAACCAGCCCAAGTCCCTTGTGGGTGTGGAAGCGTTCGCCATCAAAGGACACGATGCCGCTGGCTTCCTGCCCGCGATGCTGCAGCGCGTGCAGGCCAAGTGCTGTCAGGGCGGACGCGTCCTTGGTGTTCCATACGCCAAAAACCCCGCATTCCTCATGCGGCTTGTCATCATCATGCCGCCACTGGGCGGCGATATCATCGCGTTCATGCTGTGTTGTCGGATTGCCGGAAACAGCATGGAAGGAGGTGCGGGACATGGTCAGCAATCTTTCCTTGACGGACGGGTGCGGGGGGGTACCGACAGAAGGTTCAGATGGGCGCGTCATGCCGCGTCCCGGCGGGTTGCGCAAGGTGCGCGTGAAAGTTATCGGGCGTATAGGCGTTCAGATACGTCACGCTGTCGCCGACAAGCGGGACGATACGGCTCGATCGCATGACATCGGGCCATTCGGCTGCGGGGATGAGGGCGGTGATGCCCGTGTACAGCAGTACCAGGCAGACATACCCGCGCGCCAGTCCGAAGATCAGGCCCAGCATACGGTCGATCCCGGCCAGGATGGACCCCTGTACCGCCTGACCTGACAGATGGGCAGTCGTGGTAAAAATGACAAGGAGCACAAGGAACAGCACGGCAAAGGATGCAAGGGCTGCCAGCGTGTGGTTGCTGATCCATTGCGTGGCATAGGGCATGAGGGCGCCATACCACGCCACGGCCATGATGATGGCCATGACCCAGGCGGCAAGGCCCAGTACTTCGCGTGAAAAGCCGCGAACCGCACCAACCACAGCCGACAGGGCGACAATGGCGATGCCTGTTGCATCAATCCAGTTCATGCGTGCCGGACCGGGGGGGTACCCGCCGGCAGGTAACAGGCATGGACCTGGTCCATCTATCGCGACATTTCCTGCTGTTCCGCCTGCGGCCAGCTTATGCCACTGGCGTGCGGCAACGCATAGGCCAAAAATGGTCCGTTTCGATTTCGGACCCATGCATGGGGGCCGGGCGGCCTGTCAGGGCAGCTTGGTGGTGCGGATTTTCCATGGCCGCCTGCGCGCGGCGGTGGAGACGGATGTACGTTCGCCCATGTTCAGCGCCAGCAGCAGGTTGCCCATGCGGGTGCGGCGGTCAAGTTCGGTCCACACGTCCTCGGGGTTGATGCCATCGGCGGCCCAGATTTCCAGCAGGTGGCTCAGCACATCGGCGCTGTGTTCGATCAGGCCCGCGCGGTCATGGGTCATGAGATCCATCACACACTGTTCGGCAGCACAGGTGAAGGCACGGCCGGCCCTGTGTGTCGTGCGGATATTGCGGGTCTTGCCATCAGGCGCGCGGGCCGCGTCCAGACGCGCCTGCAACCGGCCAAGCGCATGGTCGGCGCCGGGCCGGGCTGGTGGCGGGGAAGACGTGGGGCGGGAACGGGACATGGGGTGATGATGGACATTATTTCGCCCACCGGTCAACAGATCCCGCCGGATGGCCCCGATGCGTTTTTCAGATTGAGAAATACTTCGCGTGCGGGTTGAAAATCACCAGCGCCGATGTCGACTGTTCAGGGTGCAGCTGGAAGCCATCGGTCAGGGATACCCCGATTTTCTGTGCGTCCAGCAGTTTCAGGATCGGCTCCTGCTCCTCCAGCCGGGGGCAGGCGGGATAGCCGAAGGAATAGCGTGACCCCCGATAGCCCTGCTGCAGCAGCCTGGCCATGTCGCGGTCGTCCTCGGCGGCGAAGCCCATTTCGGCGCGCATGCGTTTGTGGGTGTATTCCGCCATGGCTTCCGCCATCTCCACCGACAGGCCGTGCAGGTAGAGGTAGTCCTTGTACCGGTCCGCCTCGAACCATTCACGCGCGCGGTCGGATGCATCCTGCCCCACGGTCACGACCTGCAGGCCGATCACGTCGCGCTGCGCATCGTCAATATCGCGCACGAAGTCCGCAATGCAGGCTCCGTCCGCGCGTGGCTGGCGGGGCAGGGTGAAGCGGGCGACCTCGTTCGTGCCGTCCTCGCCAAACAGTACCAGGTCATTTCCCTCGCCTGCCGCCTTCCAGTAGCCGTAGCTTGCCTTGGGGTGCAGGATGTCCTGCTCCGCGCACAGCGCAAGCATGTGGCGCAGCACGGGGCGCAGTTCCTTGCGCGCCCAGACCATGAAGTCATCCAGCGAGCGGCCCTGCTTACGGAAACCCCACTGGAACTGGTACAGCGAACGTTCATTGAGGAACGGCAGCACCGCCTCCGGCGTCGCCTCCAGCACGCGCGGCCCCCAGAAGGGCGGTGTCAGCACGGGTTCATCCGCCGTCAGTTTTTCACGACGCGCGCGGGCCGCAACCTTGTCCACGGGGCCGAAGCCACGGGTTTCGGCGGCCTCGATATCCTGCGTGCGGCTGGCCCGCGTGGCCTTGCCCGCGCGGCGTGACTGGATGGCGGCAAGGTAGGTGTCGAATTCACCCTGCACCACCTTGTCCATAAGCGACAGGCCATCGAACGCATCGCGCGCATAGGCCACGCGCCCGTTCTCGCCATAGGCCGCGGTGCAGTCTTCTTCCACATAATTGCGCGTCAGCGCCGCACCACCCAGCATGACGGGCACATCAAGGCCCTGACGCTGCATTTCCTCAAGGTTTTCGCGCATGATGACGGTGGACTTGACCAGCAGGCCCGACATGCCGATGGCGTCCGCCCGATGCTCACGCGCGGCCGCGATCATGTCGGCCACCGGTACCTTGATGCCAAGGTTGATCACCTGGTAGCCGTTATTGGTCAGGATGATGTCGACCAGGTTCTTGCCAATGTCATGCACGTCACCCTTCACTGTGGCCAGCACCATGGTGCCACGGGCCTGCCCTTCGGTGCGTTCCATGTGGGGTTCCAGCCACGCCACGGCGGCCTTCATCGTCTCGGCGGACTGCAGCACGAAGGGCAGCTGCATCTTGCCCGCGCCAAACAGTTCGCCCACCACCTTCATGCCATCAAGCAGCACGGTGTTGATGATATCCAGTGGCGCCATGTCGCGCATGGCCTCGGCCAGGTCGTCTTCCAGCCCCTTGCGGTCGCCATCGACAATGCGGTCCTTCAGGCGTTCGGGCGCGGTCTCGGCCCGGGCCTTCTTCACCGCATCGGCGGCCTTGCGGTCTGCAAAGATTTCAAGGATGCGCTGCAGCGGGTCGTAGCCTTCGGCGCGGCGGTCAAAGATCAGATCCTCGGCCACCTTCACCTCATCAGCGGGGATCAGGTGCAGCGGGCGGATTTTCGACACATGCACGATCGCCGCCGTCATGCCCGCGCGTACCGCGTGGTCAAGGAAGACCGAGTTCAGCACCGCGCGCGCCGCAGGGTTCAGGCCGAACGAGATGTTGGACAGCCCCAGCACGATCTGGATATCGGGGAAGCGTTCGCGGATCAGGCGGATGCCCTCCAGCGTCCATTCCCCCAGCTTGCGGTCATCTTCCGTGCCGGTGCCGATGGTGAATGTCAGCGGGTCGATCATCAGGTCGGATTGCGGCAGGCCATGCTTTTCACAGGCGAATTCGACCAGCCGTGTCGCGATGCGCAGCTTGTCTTCCGCCGTCTTGGCCATGCCCACTTCATCAATGGTCAGCGCAATGACGGAGGCACCGAACTTGCGCGCCAGCAGCATGCGTTCGGTGGCGATCGCCTCCCCGTCCTCGAAATTGATGGAGTTGATGATCGGCTTGCCGCCATGCAGCTTCAGGGCCGCCTCGATCACCGGGGTTTCGGTGGAATCGATCACCAGCGGCGCGTTGACCGAGGACGTGAAGCGGGTGACGACCGCGTTCATTTCCTTCATTTCGTCACGACCGACGAAGGCGGTGCAGATGTCCAGCGCGTTCGAGCCTTCGGCCACCTGTTCGCGGCCCAGCGCGACACAGCCATCCCAGTCGCCGGCTTCCTGCAGCTGGCGCCATTTTTTCGATCCGTTGGCGTTGCAGCGCTCACCAATCGAGAAATAGCTGTTTTCCTGCCGCAGCGGCACCTGCGAGTACAGGCTGGCAACCGATGGGATCCACACCGGCCTGCGCGGCACGGGGGCGGGGCGGATGCGGCCCGTGCCCTCGGCGCGGCGGCGGAGCATCTGGTCCAGCGCCTGCGTGTGCGGCGTCGAGGTGCCGCAGCACCCGCCGATCAGGTTCAGCCCGTCCTCGGTAATGAAACGCTCGACCCAGCTTGCCATTTCCGCAGGGGTCAGCGGGTAATGCGTGGTGCCATTGACCAGTTCGGGCAGGCCCGCATTGGGCTGGACCGAAATCAGGCCGGGCCAGTTTTCGGACAGCCAGCGTACGTGTTCGGACATTTCCTGCGGGCCGGTGGCGCAGTTCAGGCCCATCAGCGGCACATCCAGCGCGTTGATGACGGTGGCGGCGGCGGCAATATCGGGACCAACCAGCAGCGTGCCGGTGGTTTCCACCGTGACCTGCACGAAAATGGGGGTGTCCACGCCCAGCTCCGCGCGGGCGATCTTGGCCCCGTTGACGGCGGCCTTGATCTGCAGCGTGTCCTGGCAGGTCTCGATCAGGAAGCAGTCAACGCCGCCTTCGATCAGGCCCCGGCACTGTTCGGCCAGGCCCGCTTCCAGCGTATCGTAATCGATGTTGCCCAGCGAAGGCAGCTTGGTCCCCGGTCCGATGGAGCCGACAACGTAGCGGTGGCGGCCATCGGCAAAGGTCTCGGCGGCTTCACGCGCCAGATGGCCCGCCGTGCGGTTGATTTCACGCGCGCGCTCGGCCAGCCCGAATTCGGCCAGCGTTATGGGTGATCCGCCAAAGCTGTTGGTTTCCACCATGTCCGCCCCGGCTTCAAAATATCCACGGTGGATTTCGCGCACCAGTTCGGGACGGGACAGGTTCAGGATTTCGGTGCAGTTTTCCTGCCCCCAGTAATCACGCTCGACCTCAAGGTCCAGAAGCTGTACGCGCGAACCCATGCCGCCGTCACACAGCAGGACCTGATCGCGAAGGGCATCGAGAAGATGGGGACGAGTGGTCATTGTTATCCTGAATGTCTCATGAAGGGGGACACGGCGCGGGCTGGCGGCCCGCCGCCAGGTGTCCGGTAACTGTCTTGCATAAAGTTATGTCCGGTGCCCTTTATTCCCTTAACTTTCGGCTGGTGTCCAGCGCCATCGCCCAAATGGCGAAGGCCCGCGCCCATATGGATGAATGGAGAATGTCATGACCCGTGACGGGCGTATTGCGCTGGAATTCCTGACCGATCGCGCCGCCATCCATCCGCGTGCCGATACCCTGCTGGTGACGGGCGCGGGGCATGTTCCCCCGCAGGCGGCGTCATGGGCCGGGGTTGTCACGGTGGACCAGCCGGCCGCGTCGCCGTTCATGCACGCGACAGGGTGCGCGTGCTGCACGGGGCGCGGCGGGGGGCTGGCGGCGGTGCTGGGCGATGTTTTCCGCAGGCGCGCCACGGGCGACCTGCAATGGTTCGACCGCGTGGCCGTACTGCCGCCCGATGGGCAGGCCGCCGCCTGGCGGGCCGCGCTGTCAGGCGACGTTCTGGTCAGCGCGCGCTTTGCCGTGCGGTAGCCCCCGCACCAAAAACACGCCCGTTAAGGAACCCTTTGCTTTCTGCCCCTAGTCTGGACCGCGTGAATGGACAGAGCGTGCAAAGCAAAAGGGGTACCGTGGGCCATACAGACCAATCAGCGGACCCGGATGGACGCGGGCAGGCGGATACCCGCCACGCGCCGGAACTGATCCGCCTGCAGGCGGTGCTGCGCGCGGCCCGCTTCCACGGCATTGACCTTGACATGCGCGATTTCGCCGGTGAGGCCGGGCAGCCCGTGCCCACCATTCCCGCCCTTGCGCGGTGGGTGGAGGAAAATGGCGGCAGCGCGCAGGGCATGCACCTGCAATGGCGCGAAATCGTGCGCCTGCGTGACGTGCCGCCAGTTGTGCTGATGTTCATGGACGGGTCGGCGGGCCTTATGGTCGGCGCGGACGCGGATCGCGGCGTGGTCTGGCTGGCCGATCCCTTCGCCAGTCCCGATACGCCCCCCGTGGCGGTGGACGAACTGCGGCTGGAGGGCGTGTGGCGTGGCGACACGCTGCTGGTGCGCGGCGGGCAGGACGGCGCATGCAGGGAGGACGCGATCAATTTCGCATGGCTGCGGCGCATGGTGCTGGGGGAACGCCGGCTGCTGCGTGACGTGATCATCGCCTCCATGGTCATAAGCGTGCTGGCGATCTTCCCGCCGCTGATCGTCATGCAGGTCATTGACCGGGTGGTGAACTTCCATTCCATGTCCACGCTGGTTTCCCTGACCGGGCTGGTGGGGGTGATGTCGTTTTACGAAATCCTGCTGACCTATGCCCGGCGCGAGATCACGCTGGTGCTGACCACGCGGCTGGATACGCGCATATCCCTGGCGGTGTTCGACCGCCTGCTCGCCCTGCCGCTGGAATTCTTTGAACGCGAGCAGGCGGGCAACGTGATCGGCCGCGTCAGCGCGATCTACAAGGTGCGGCAGTTCATGACCGGGCGCCTGCTGGGCACGTTCCTGGACCTGTTCACCCTGGTGGTCGTCATGCCTTTCCTGTTCTGGCTCAGCCCCACGCTGGCCTGCCTGACGGTGGTTGCGGCCGGACTGATCGGGGTGGTCATCCTGCTGGCCATGCCTGCCGTGGGGCGACTTATGGGCCGGCAGGTCCGTGCGGAGATGGAGCGCAGCGGCGCGCTGTATGAAACGGTGGCAGGTATCCGCACCATCAAGACGCTGGCGCTGGAACCCGTGCGGCGCGAGGTATGGGATGAAAAGACCGCCAGCGTGGTGACCGCGTCCCTTGACGCGGGGCGCATGGGCAACTGTGTCGCGACGGCGGTCATGCCGCTGGACCTGTTCATCAATCGCGGCATCATCCTGATCGGGGCGTATCTGGCCATTACCTCGACCACATCGGGGATGGAGGCCGGGGCGCTGATGGCCTTCACCATGCTGGGTGGCCGGGTCGCGGCCCCGCTGGTGGGCATGGCGCGGCTGATCGACGACCTGAACGAAGTGCGCAGCGCGCTGGCGGAAGCGGGGTCCGTGCTCAACCGCCCGACGGAAACCCGGGCGCTGACCACCGGCCTGCGGCCGCCCATCCACGGCGCGCTGGCGTTTTCGGATGTGTGCTTCACCTATCCCGGCGCCTCCTCGCCCGCGCTGTCCGATGTCACGTTCAGCGTGCCCGCGGGCACCATGCTGGGGCTGGTCGGGCGCAGCGGGTCGGGCAAATCCACCATCACGCGCCTGCTGCAGGGTGTCAGCCGCAGCTATACCGGCCACCTGCGGCTGGATGGCATCGACCTGCGTGAAATCAACCTGACCTACCTGCGCCGGTCCTGCGGGGTGGTGCTGCAGGACAATTTCCTGTTCCGCGGCACCATCCGCGACAACATCATCGCGGGCCGTCCCGGCCTGACGCTGGAAGACGTGGTGCGGGCCGCCCGCCTTGCGGGGGCGGAAGAATTCATCGAACGCATGCCCGCGGGCTTCGATACGTGGATCGAGGAAGGGTCCACCAACATATCCGGCGGCCAGCGCCAGCGCCTGGCCATCGCGCGCGCCGTGATTTCCGACCCCAAGCTCATGATCCTTGATGAAGCGACATCCGCCCTCGACCCGGAAAGCGAGGCGGTGGTCAACGCCAACCTGCGCCACCTTGCGCGTGGACGCACGATGGTGATCGTCTCGCACCGTCTGGCCTCGCTGGTGGCATGCCATCAGATCTGCGTCATGGATCATGGGCAGGTGGTCGATATCGGCACGCATGACGAACTGCTGTCGCGCTGCACCATCTACCGCACCCTGTGGATGCAGCAGAACCATCCTGATGACTGTGGGGACGGGCCGCCGGCGGTTTCCCACATGACGGGAGACGCGGCATGAGCGGCCATGACCTTGTACCCCCCACGGCCGTGGGGGCGGAAGAATCCGGCGTGCTGTCGGTCCTGCCGCCACCTGCGGCGGATGTTCCCACCGACCTGCCCCCTGCGCTGCTGGCGTTCTATTCCCCTTCCGCGGCACTGATTGACCTGCCGCCATCCGATGCGGCGCGCCATGTCATCTGGCTGGTCGCAGCGCTGGCCGGGGCGGGACTGGCAGCCATGACGTTCTTCCCGCTGGACCGGGTGGTCAGCGTGAACGGCCGCCTGACACCGTTTGACAACACGATGGTGCTGCAGCCGCTGGAAACCTCCATCATCCGCACGGTGGAGGTGCATGAGGGCGATACCGTGCACAAGGGGCAGGTGCTGGCCCGGCTGGACCCCACGGTGACGGATGCGGATGTCACCAACATGCGCCGCCAGGTCGCGGCCTACCGGGCGGAGGTTGCCCGCCGTACGGCCGAAGCCGAGGGCCATCCCTACGCGGCGGACATGAACGATCCGGCATCCGTGCAGGAAGCGGCCGCCTACCTGCGCCGTCAGGCGGAATACACCGCCCAGATGGCCAATTACGACCGGCAGGTGGCGGGACTGCAGAGCGAACTGCAGGGGTATGAGGCCAGTGCGGCGATGTATGCCGCCCGCGCCCGTGTCGCGCGTGATGTGCAGGACATGCGCGTGCGCCTGCAGCATGAACAGGTGGGCAGCAGGCTGTCCACTCTGGCGGCGCAGGATACGCTTATGGAGGTCATGCGCTCGCAGGTGTCGGCCCGTCATTCCGCCGACAGCACTCGCGCCCGGCTTGAGGCGATGAAGGCCCAGCGTGATGGCTATGCCAGCAACTGGCACGCCACGGTGTACCAGGACCTTGCGCTGGCGCAGCATCGTCTGGCGGATGCTGATGGCAGTTACAGCAAGGCGGTGCTGCATCACGACCTGATTGTCATGCGTGCCGATCGTGACGCGGTGGTGCTGAGTATCGCGCACCTGTCCGCGGGTTCGGTCATTCAGGCCGCGACCCCGCTCCTGACGCTGGTGCCGACGGGGGGGCATCTGGATGTGGTGGCCACGCTGCGCGGGGTGGATGCGGGCTATGTGCGGGCCGGGGATCCGGCGCTGCTGAAATTCGCGGCCTTCCCCTATACCCAGTATGGCGGCGGGGAGGCGACGGTGCGTGTCATAAGCCCCGATTCCTTTACTACGTCTGGCGCCCGGCCCGGCGCCAGCGCGGAACAGGGTGGGGATACGGGCGATACGATGAATGCCTATTACCGCGTGCGTCTGTCGATCGACCGGTACACCCTGCATGGCGTGCCGCCCTTCTTCCGTCCCCAACCGGGCATGCCGGTCGAAGCGGATATCCATGTCGGGCGTCGCACCATCATGCAGTACCTGCTCAACCGCCTGCTGCCTGCCGTGACCGACGGCATGCGCGAACCCTGATCGGGGGCGGCGTTGGTGCGCAGGTTTCTGTCCGGGCTGCTGGGGGGGATCACGCCCGCGGCCCGTTTCCGCCATGCGTGTCGCCTGCTGGAACACGAAGGCCGTTCGGCGCAGGGGTTCGCCCTGCTGGGACGCCTTGCGCGCGGCGGCATGGTGGCGGCGCAGTATCAGGTGGCGCGTGCCTATCTGGATGGCCATGGCGTTCCGCGCAGTCCGGTCGAAGGCGTGCGCTGGATGCACATGGCAGCGCGCGCCGGGCATGTGGAGGCCTGCTTTTCCCTGGCCCTGATGCTGCTGGTTGACCCGCCGGGCCATGGTGGGGATCACAAAGGGGCCGATGGCCTGCTGCCCATGGCATGGCCCGAGGGCATTGACCGGTGGCCCGACCCGGAAGCCGCAACCGCCTGGGCGCAACAGGCCGCGGAAGGGGACCTGCCTGATGCGCAGGCCCTGTACGGTTACCTGCTGGCGACCGGCCCGCAATCCGTACGCGACCCGCAGGCCGCGCGGATTTGGTGCGAACGCGCGGCAAGCGCCGGTTGCCCGCAGGGTGACCTTGGGCTGGCGGTCACCCATTTTATGGCGTCGGACCAAACGCCGGGCAGCGACCCGGATGCCGTGGCGGCCCTGATTCGCGCGGCGGATAGCGGGTTGCCGACCGCGCAGTACATGCTGGGCCTGCTGCATGACCGGGGCTGGGGCCTGCCGCGCGATATGGCGCGGGCCGAACAATGGTATGCCCGCGCCGCAGCACAGGGCGTGCGCCCGGCACAGGCGCGTTATGGCGCATTGCTGCTGAAGGATGGGGACGGCAGGCCACGCAACGCCATGACGGCGGAAACATGGTTGCGCCGGGCGGCCCTTGCCGGTGACCGGGAGGCCGCGGCCCTGCTGGGGGATCTGCATGTGCATGGGGAGGCGGCCTTTCCCGGCGATCATGAAGCCATGATGTGGTACCGCCGCGCGGCGGAACAGGATCATGCGGTGGCGTGCCGTATGCTGGCGCTGCTGTACAGGCACGGGCGTGGGGTCGCCGCTGATCCCGATCAGGCCCGTCACTGGCTGGAACGCGCGGCTGAACTGGGTGATGTCGCGGCCATGACGGACCTTGCCGCATCGCTGGTGGCGCAGGGAGAAGAAACGTGTTCCGCCCCGGATGCGCGCCTGCCCGATTTCATGCCCGCGGCGCGGACGGGCGATCCGGTTGCGGCCTTCAACCTTGCGGTCTGCCTGCATGACGGGGTCGGCGGTATGGCGGATCCGGTGCAGGCCGCGGCATGGATGGAACGCGCGGCCCGCGCGGGTGTGGTCAATGCCGAATACTGGTACGGGCGCATGCTGCTGAAGGGGGACGGGGTGGCGGCGGATGCGGTCCAGGCCCGTCACTGGCTGGAACGCGCCGCCGGACACGGGCTGGCCGAGGCCTGTGTGGCAGCCGCGCAGTTACGGCTGGATGGGCGTGGCGGCCCGCGTGACCATGCGGGCGCATTGGCGCTGTATCATCGCGCGGCACGGATGGGCCGGGTTGAAGCCATGTTCTCCCTCGGCGCGATGTATGGCGGTGGCCATGACCTGCCGCCGGACAGGGCGCAGGCGCTGCACTGGTTTACGCAGGGTGCTGACGGGGGCAATGCCCTGTCGCAGTTCATGCTGGGCCGGTACCTGGCAAAGGGTCTGGCGGGTCCCGTGGACCGTGCGCGTGCCCGCTACTGGCTGGAACAGGCGGCGGCAGGCGGCGTGCGGGCGGCACGCGATGAACTGGATCACATGACCCATGCGGATGAACATGCCCCATAGTGAATCAGGCGGGGTGGCGGGACCGGGTGCGGATGTCGTGGGGGGCATGCGGCATGCACGCCATCTGGCCGAACAGGGGCTGCATGGGCTGGCGCTGGCATGGATGGAACGCGCGGCGCGGCTGGCCCCGACGGACCGGGGCGTGCTGTACGCGCTGGCGGCCGCCCGGCTGGGCGCGGGGGACGGGGTTGGCGCGGCCCGCGCGGTTGAAACGGTTATGGCGGGGGGCGAATTCCGCGCGGGACTGCGCCTGCAGATACTGGCGCAGTGCATGGCCCGCGTCTGGCCGATGGCGGCCCGGCTGCTGGGACGCTTTTTCACCTGCTATGGCTTTGACCCGGCCCTGCGCATTCCGGCGGGACTGGTATGTCGCCATATGGCGTTGCGCGGCTGGTGTGCGCTGGACCCCGATGGCGTGCTGCACTGGGGCGGTCTGCCGGAAGGGTACGCGCCGGAGGTGATGCTGGACGGGCAGGGGTGGACGCCCCGGCAGCATGACGGGCAGTGCGTGATGCTGCCCCGGTACTGGCGGCAGGCCCATGATATCGTGGTGCGCCATGATGGCGCGCCCCTGCTTGGCGCACGGCCGGACCGGGCGGCGCTGCTGCATGTGACCGGCGCGGTAATGGCCGATGGGCAGGGCCTGACAGGCTGGGCTTTCATGCCCGCGCAACCCGATCAACCGCCCGGACTGTCCGTATCCGATGATGCGCATGGCAGGCGTTCCCCCGTCCTGTCGCGGCAATGGGGGACCGGATGGGACGACATCGCGGGGCCGGGCGTGCCGGTATGGGGTTTTGGCATGGCGTGGGCCGATCTCGCGCCACAGGGCATGGTGCATGTGGCCCTGCCTGATGGGCGGCAGTTGACCGGCGCCCCGCTGCCGGTGTGCCTGCCCCGTGCGCGGCAGGTGTTCCCCACCATGCGGCGGCGGGTGCGCATTCCCGCCCATACGCCCCGGCGCGCGGCGCGTTGCCGGGTAGTGATCCCGGTTTATGCCGACCGGGTGCGTACGCTGGCCTGTCTGGATAGCGTGTTCGACTCGCTGGCGCGGCGATCGGATGGCACGGCTACGGAAATCATGGTGGTGGATGATGCGACACCGGATCCGGCGCTGGCGCTGGCGCTGGATAATCTGGCGGGGGCAGGGCGGATCCGCCTGCGACGGCATGACGCCAACCTGGGGTATCCGGCGGCGGTCAATACCGCGCTATCCGATGCGGATGGCATGGATGTCGTGCTGCTGAACAGCGACACGCTGCTGGCCCCCGGCTGGCTGGATGAAATGCTGCGTGTGGCTTATGCACGGGTTGATACGGGTACGGTTTCGCCCCTGTCCAATGATGCCTCCATCCTGACATGGCCCGAGCCGGACCCGCAGGTGCCCCGATCCTGCGATATGGAAGACATCCGCCACCTCATGGCCGCCAGCCTGCGGGCCAATGGGGGGCAGGATGTGGAAATCCCCACCGCGCACGGCTTCTGCATGCTGATCCGCCATGACTGCCTGCGCCAGACGGGCCTGTTCCGTCCCGAACTGTATGGCCGGGGATATGGGGAGGAAAATGATTTTTCCATGCGCGCCCGGCTGGCGGGCTGGCGGCACCGGGCGGCGGTGGGCGTGTTCGTGGGGCATGTGGGCGGTGTGTCGTTTGGAGCGCAGCGCCGGGCGCTGCAGCAGCGCAACCTGTGGATACTGAACCGGCTGTTCCCCGGTTATGATGCATTGGTGCAGGCGCATGTCGCGGCGGACCCTTTGGCTGCGGCACGCCAGCACCTGTCGCTGCAGGTGTGGCATCGTTCTGCGTGCGGGGCAGGGGATGGGGGCGCGGTCCTGCTTGTGACCCATGCCGGGACAGGGGGCGTGGCCCACGTGGTGGCCCATCGCGCGCGGCAGTGGGCGGCGGCTGGCTGTCGTGCGCTGGTTCTGGAACCGGCGCCGGATGGGTTCACGCTGCGTGATGGCCAGCCGGATGCGACGTGTCCGGTATTGCATTTTAAATGGCCGGAACAGGGGGATGCGCTGGTGGCGTTGCTGCGTGTGCTCGGCCTGCGTCTGGTCGAGGTACATCACCATCTGGGTCACGGCATGCGGGTGCGCGATCTATGTGCGCGGCTGGGCGTGCCCTATGACCGGCATGTGCATGATTATGCGGGTATCTGTCCGCGCATTACGCTGGTGGGGCCTGCCGGGCGGTACTGTGGGGAACCCGATGTGACGGGCTGCCGGACCTGTGTCCACACGCTGGGTTCGCTGGTGGGTGAGGAGGATGTAGACCGTCTGCGCCGCAGTACCACGCGTGAACTGGCCGGGGCGCGGCGGGTGATCGTGCCATCGGCGGATGTGGCACGCAGGCTGGCGCGTTACGTCCCGGGTGTCTCCTGTGAAACATCAGCGCTGGAAAATGACAGTCCCGCCCTGTCCCTGCGCCAGTTTGCCGCGACCTGTGCGGACCGGCCCGCATCCGGCCTGCCGCCGCGAAATGACCGGTGCCGGGTTGTTGTGGCGGGGGGCATCGGGCCGGACAAGGGGTGTGGGATCATGCTGGCGGCGGCACGCGATGCGCGTGCGCGCGACCTGCCGCTGGAATTCATCGTGGTGGGACATACATCCGATGATGCGGCCCTGCTGGAAACAGGCCGGGTGTTTATTACCGGACGGTACGCGGCGGCGGAAGCGGTGTCCCTGCTGCGCGGGGCGGCGGCGGATGTGGGGTTCGTGCCCTCCGTCTGTCCCGAGACATGGTGCTTCACCCTGACCCAGCTCTGGCGTGCCGGGCTGCGCTGCGTGGCGTTTGACCTTGGCGCGGTCGCAGCCCGCATCCATGCGACGGGGCGGGGGGCATGTGTGCCGCTGGGGCTGCCCGTTCACCAATTGAATACGTTTTTGCTGTCTTATGCCCGGGCCGGGCATCCCGCCACGGCCAGAGTTCATTCATGATTTGAGCGAAAGAGGCCCGTCTTGATCGTTATTGCCCCAGTCCATGTGTGTGCGGTGTTGTGCCTTTTTGTGGCGGGATGCCGGTAATGGAGGCTACGCGCCCCGCCGCGCAGGTGGGTGACATGCAGGCCAGCGCGCAGCTTATGCGGCTGGAGGCTGGCACGTACTGCATTTTCCACGCTTCAGCCCCCGCGGGCGCGGGATTTGGCCCGCTGTCCGGCATGCGCGTGACCACGCCACCCGGCATGGACGGGGTAAAGGTCAGCACGTTTGCCGCGGCTGGCTGGATGGGTGCGCAGGGTGGGGCTGCCCTTGTACGCATGCCTGACGGGGGCGGTGCGGTGCTGGTCACCACCTATCGTGACCCGGTGCATGACGGGGCAGCCCTGCCGGGGTTGCAGGTGGTCAGGCTGTCCGGCCCGCCAGTGCCAGACGCTGCGGTGCCCGCCCCGTCACCAGCGGTGGAGGCGGCCGGGAAAATCGGTGCTGGCAGCATGATCGCCCATATTCAGGGCCGGGGTGACATCAGCGCCCCGCTCGGGATGTGGATGGGCCAGGGCGGCAGCGGGCAGTGGCTGGAAGGGTTCGCCATCCAGCCTGCTTCCGGTCTTGGTGCGGATGACGTGGAATATCAGGCCATTCTGGGCGAGGACTGGTTTTCCCCATGGGTGGGGGGTGGCGACTATTGCGGCAGCCGGGGCATGGCGCTGCCTCTGCTGGGCCTGCGGGTCCGGCTGAAGGGGGACGCTGCGCGGCGGTTCACGTGCCATATCGAGGCCTGCTTTACCGATGGTACCCGTCTTGGCCCGCTGGCGGATGTGTCAGTCATGGCGCCCTCGCACGCCCCGCTGGAAGCCTTCCGGGTTGACATCCAGCCCCGGCAGGCGGTCCCGTCGCCATCCATGCCCCATGATGGCGGGGCGGAGAATGCATCGCAGGCGACCGTGCCCCGTGACGAAACCACGCCCGATCCTGTCCCCCGGGTGCGGCGGGGCAGGCGTGCCGTGCCCGCGCGCGTGTCCACGCACCAGCCCGAGGCACCTGAAAACAGATCTGGCCAGCCCGTGCCATGGTGGCACCGCAGGGCCGAAAGGAACGCTACGCCGTCCGCATCCACCGCCGTGCCGCGCGACCGGCGTCGCAAGGCGGGACGGCGGTCACGCACCATGGCGGAGCCGTGAGCATTTACGACCTGCCAGCATGGCGCGCCCATCCGGCCTGCCCGGTTTGGAAACAGCCGGTATGCAGGGGAAAAAACCGGAGCGACGGGACATGAAATACCTGTTCGTGCACCAGAATTTCCCGGCCCAGTTCGTGCATCTGCTGCGTGACCTGCGGACGCGGGGCGGCAATGAAATCGTTTTCATAAGTGAAACGGGACAGGGCCATATGCCCGGCGTGCGGCGGGTGTCCTATCGCCTGCCACCGCCCGCGCGGGTGGCGGCCCCGGCCCCGGTGGCCGAACTGGCCCGCGCCATGCAGCGCGCGGCCGAGGTGGCCCGTGCGGCCCGTACCCTGCGGGGGCTGGGTTATGTACCCGATATCATCATCGGCCACCATGGCTGGGGCGAGATGCTGGAACTGGCTGATGTCTATCCCGATGTGCCGATGCTGGGATATTACGAATTCTTTTACCATCCCGCCGGGCTGGATGTGGGCTTTGATCCGGAATTTGCCCCCGCCGCTGGCGTCGCCCCCCTGGTCCGCGCACGTAATACCCTGAACCTGCTGGCCCTTGCCGGGTCAGGCTGGGGACATTCCCCCACCCGGTTCCAGCGCGATACCTATCCCGACTGGGCACGGTCGCGCATCACACTCCTGCCCGAAGGGGTGGATCTGGACCGGTGCACGCCCGATCCGCAGGCGGCTGCACAATCCTTTGTGCTGGGGGACATTCATGTGGCGCCGGGGGAAAAGCTGCTCACCTACGTTGCCCGTGACCTGGAACCCTATCGCGGGTTTCACGTCTTCATGCGCGCCCTGCCACATATCCTGCGTGCGCGCGGTGACGTGCGGGTGATCGTGGTTGGCGGCGATGGCGTCAGCTATGGCGGCCGCGCGCCGGATGGCCGGACATGGCGGCAGCACATGCTGGCGGAACTGGGCACCACGCTGGATACGGGACGCGTCCATTTTACGGGAAAGGTCGGCTATGACGATTTCTGCCGCCTGCTGCAGCGATCGGATGCACATGTCTACCTGACATACCCGTTCGTGGTGTCATGGTCGCTGCGTGAGGCAATGGCGTGTGGCTGCGCCATCGTGGGCAGCCGGACACCACCGGTCGAGGAATTCCTGAGTGATGGCAGGACGGCGCGGCTGGTGCCGTTCTATGAACCCCGGCGGATTGCCGAAGGCGTGCTGGAACTGCTGGAAGACAGGCGTCTGGCGCGCAGGCTGCGGGCCAATGTCCGCGCGCAGGCGGAACGTACGCTGGACATGCACGCCTATATGGCGCGCTATCATCGGCTGATCGGTCAGCTTGTGGAACGCGGGGCACGTACCGTGCCGACCGATGCCGTTGCGTGACCACCGGGCCGCATGGCCCGGCGGACAGCAGGGCGTGGCTTACTTGCCAGCCACGGCCTTGACGGATTCAAGGATCACTTCGCCTGCGACCTTCTTGTCTGCCCAGCCTGCGACCTTGACCCACTTGCCCTTTTCCAGGTCCTTGTAGCGGGTGAAGAAATGCTCGATTTCCTTCAGCACGATCTCGGGCAGGTCTTCCAGCTTCTCCACCTTGGAGTAGTAGGGATGCACCTTGTCATGCGGCACGCAGATGATCTTTTCATCCTGCCCGCTTTCGTCTTCCATGCGCAGCACGCCAATGGGGCGCGCGCGCACCACCACACCCGGCACCACGGCTGCGGGCATCAGCACCAGCGCATCGGTCGGGTCGCCATCGGCGGCCAGGGTGTTGGGGATGAAGCCATAGGCTGCGGGATAGACCATGGGCGTGAACAGGATGCGGTCCACCACCAGCGCGCCGCTGTCCTTGTCGATCTCGTACTTGACGCCTGAACCCTGCGGGATCTCGATTACGACGTTGATGTCGTTGGGTACGTCCTTGCCGGGGGAAATCTTCGATACGTCCATTGCTGTTCAGGCCTCCTGCTGCCTGTATGTGCGTTAAGGGCCGCCCCAGGGTGTTGCGGCATGAATTAACGGGGGATGACGGTATATCTCCCACCGTTTCCTGTGCAAGTCATGTTCCGTGGCAGGATGCCCGGCCATGAGCCAGATCATGAAGTTGTTTTTTTTATGGCGACGTTGCCATCGGAATGGAAAAAATTACGCGGAAAAAGGCGCGTGGATCTTGCCAAATCCCTCCACATGCGCGAGATCAGGGGCTGCCTGCGCGCCCGTAGCTCAATTGGTTAGAGCGGGCCGCTCATAACGGCTTGGTTGCGGGTTCAAGTCCTGCCGGGCGCAGGCTTTTTAGCATGCAGCACAGCGGTCATGGCTCCGTGCCAGTCCGGCCGTGCGGGTGACTTGCCATTTTTTCTTTCAGTTTATCAGGAGCCGACCGTCATGGCCGCCACGCAATATGTCTATGTGATGAAGGATCTGACCAAGGCGTATCCGGGTGGGCGTGAGGTCTTCAAGGGGATTACCCTGTCCTTCCTGCCTGGCGTCAAGATCGGCGTGCTGGGGGTCAACGGTGCCGGTAAGTCCACGCTGCTCAAGATCATGGCGGGCGTGGAAAAGGAATTCGGCGGCGAGGCATGGGCGGCCGAGGGCGCACGCGTGGGCTATCTGGAGCAGGAACCCAAGCTGGATGAAAGCCTGACGGTTGGCGAAAACGTCGCCCTGGGCTTTGGTGAACTGAAAAAGGCCGTGGACCGCTTCAACGAGATTTCGATGAAGTTTGCCGAACCCATGTCCGATGACGAAATGAACACCCTGCTGGCCGAACAGGCCGAACTGCAGGAAGTGATCGACGCGGGCGATGGCTGGGAACTGGATCGCAAGCTGGAAATCGCACTGGAAGCCCTGCGCTGCCCGCCCGCCGACAGCCCCGTGGACAAGCTGTCCGGTGGTGAGCGCCGCCGCGTGGCGCTGTGCCGCCTGCTGCTGGAAAAGCCCGACCTGCTGCTGCTTGATGAACCGACCAACCACCTTGATGCGGAAAGCGTGTCGTGGCTGGAAAAGACGCTGCGTGATTACGAAGGCACCGTGATGGTCATTACCCATGACCGTTACTTCCTTGATAACGTCACCAACTGGATTCTCGAACTCGAGCGTGGCCGTGGCTATCCGTTCGAAGGCAACTACTCCTCCTGGCTGGAACAGAAGCGCAAGCGCCTGGCGCAGGAAGAGAAGGAAGAAAGTGCCCGCCAGCGCGCCCTTGCCGCCGAACAGGAATGGATCGGCTCCTCGCCCAAGGCCCGTCAGGCCAAGAGCAAGTCGCGTATCGCGCGTTATGAGGAAATGCTGGCCCAGAATAACGAGAAGGGTGGCGGCGTCGCCGACATCATCATCCCGCCCGGGCCGCGCCTTGGCGGCACGGTGATCGAGGCGGAGGACCTGCGCAAGGGCTTTGGCAACCGCCTGCTGATCGATGACCTCAGCTTCAAGCTGCCGCCCGGTGGCATCGTGGGCGTGATCGGGCCGAACGGCGCGGGCAAGTCCACCCTGTTCAAGATGATCATGGGGCAGGAAACGCCCGATGGCGGGTCGCTTACCATCGGTGAGACCGTGAAGCTGGGTTACGTGGACCAGTCGCGCTTCAGCCTTGATGACAACAAGACCGTGTGGGAGGAGATCTCCGGCGGGACGGATGTCATCTATCTGGGCAAGCGGGCGGTGCCGTCGCGTGCCTATGTCGGGGCCTTCAACTTCAAGGGACCGGACCAGCAGAAGAAGGTGGGTGTCCTGTCGGGTGGTGAGCGTAACCGTGTCCACCTGGCCAAGATGCTGCGGCAGGAAAGCAATGTCATCCTGCTCGATGAGCCGACCAACGACCTTGATGTTGATACCCTGCGCGCGCTGGAGGAGGCTCTGGCCGAATTCGCGGGTTGTGCGGTCATCATCAGCCATGACCGCTGGTTCCTTGACCGTCTGGCGACCCATATCCTCGCCTTTGAGGGGGACAGCCACGTCGAGTGGTTCGAGGGCAACTTCCAGGCGTATGAGGAAGACAAGCGGCGTCGCCTCGGCCCGGATGCGACCGAGCCGAGCCGCATCAAGTATCGCCCCATCGAACGCTGATTCCATTTGCCATAGGCAACATTATCTGCCTTCAATACTGGTAGGTGCACGCACCTGCCACGATGGAGGCAGTCATGGGATGTCGATACCACATACAGACCGGCCACCTGCAGCTTGACCCGGTCTCCTGGACCGATCTGGAAGATGTGGTCCGGCTCAAGGCCAGCGCCGGTGTAACAGGGCGTCTGGCCGGTGGCGTGTGCAGCCGTGTCCTGAGTGAACAGGACATGATGACCGACCTCATGACATGGGGGCGCGAAGGCGTGGGGATGTTTACCGTGCGCCAGCAGGACTGTTTTATCGGCCTTGCAGGGGTCCAGCCTTCCATCACCACGCCGGATTGCCATGAACTGCAGTTCGCCATCCTGCCCCATGCACGCGATACGGTTCTGTCACGACAGGCCGCCAGCATGGCGCTGGCCTTTGCGCATCAGGCCGGGGTCAGTCACATCATTTCCTATGTCCGTGAAAATGATATTGTCGCCCGGCAGGTTTTTGGCGGGGCAGGCATGAGCCTGTGTAGCGACCAGCCGGAAAACTGTGGACCGGATATCCTGCTATACTACAGCCTGCGTAGCGCGCCGACCGGGCATAGCATGCATTAGGGATCGGTCAGTGCCCGATCCAGCCTGCTGTGGGAGCGATGTGTAAGACAACGAAGAAGGACAGGGCTGTATTTGGTCAACGCCGTTACCGACAGGATCGGCGATTATCGCGGCGTGACCTTTGTGGTCGGTTCCAGCGCACCTGTGGGTGAGGACATGGCCGTGTCCACCGTCATCAACCGCCCCGGTCAGCAAGGCACGGACATTCGGTGGATCATCTCAGCACCAGCCCGAAGGTCGTGCAGGCAAAGGTCCTTTTGTCAAAAACGTATAAAATGAAATTATCAACACTCTCTTCCGATGAGAGAAGTGTACTGGAAAAAATCTGGAACCATCCTGCGCATATGCTGGTGATGTAAATGCAGGTGGAACAGGTCAAGATCCGGAAATTTCTGGATGTTTCACTCAGAAAATAATTAAAAGAAGATTACAATTAGCCAGAACTAAAAAACAGAAGTAATTCCTCAAAACCGTTATTAATAGATATGAATGTAATGGTAATATATTAGAGAATAAAATTATATTTTATCATTTAATTGAATAATATGATGTGCAAAATTCATTACCTTCCAATAATTTACGATAGTTTAAGAAATAAAAGTTTCGCCAAAGCGCTATCTGAATTCCGATTTAATGATCAGGATTGGAGCCGCGCGATGATATCAACGGTAATTGTTGTGGAGTTTAATTAAAGTGAATATTGATAAATATTCATAATGTAAATAATAAAAACATAACAAATAATATTGAATATATTTAAATTTTTATCAAAGTCTGTTTAAAAAATAATACGCTGATAAAAACAAAAGTTTTTGGGCGCCGCCTTTTTTCAAAAAGGTGGCATTCATTGAAGTTTTTTGAAAAAAGCTTCACCAAAAACGTTCTTATGATTACAGGCGTTTCTTAAGACATGATTATAATAAAAAACCGGCATAAATGCCGGCTTTTTTATTGTTCTCCAACTCTGCATGGCAGAATTGGAAGGTTCTAGTGATGGTTGGCGATCTGCTTGTCCAGTGCATGCAGCAGGGCATCCACATTGCCGCCATTGCGTGCGATGAAAGAACCATAATCCTGCCGCTGGGTCAGGCGCAGGCTTGCCCCTTCGCCCACCACGTCCACGACCTTCGGGCTGCCACTGGTGGTGCTGATGATCCACTGGGTGTCCGCGCCTGGCTGACCGGGGCGGTTGATGACGGTGGACACGGCCGTGTCCTCACCCGCGGGTGCGCTGGAACCGACCACGAAGGTCACGCCGCGATAATCACCGATCTTGTCGGTAATGGCGTTGACCAGCACCTGATGGAACAGCTTGATGTAGCGTGTCTGCTGTTCCGGTGTGGCGGTGCGCCAGTAGCGGCCAAGGCAGTAGCGGCCGATGGCGTCCACATCCACATACTGTTCCAGAAGGGGCAGGATGTCCTGCTTCTTCTTTTCCAGCGAGATATCGCTGTTGACCACGCCAACCAGCTTGTTGCCGAACATGGTGACGAAGGAACGGGCCTGCGCGCCGGCATCAACCGCCCATGCTGAAGCAACAGGCATGGCGGCGGCGGTCGCTGCCAGCAGAGCCAGTGCATGGCGACGGGGGATGGATGTCTGCATCGCTGTGTCCCTTTTATCTGTTGTGGTACCAATCCGGCACGGTGGCCCGATGGTCATTCTTTATGTTTTCCGCCATTGCCTTGCGCTGCTGCTGGTAGGCACTGCGGATGGTGGCGTAGGGATCAAGCGAATCCTTCATGACCTGGTCCAGCGCGTCGACGTTGGTTGCCATGCCGTTGATGGTGCCCATGATGTTATAGGCCCAGTTGAAGGTCAGCAGCCCGTAGCCGCGGGGCACGTAGTTCCACGGTGACAGGCCAACGTCGATGCCATAGCCAACCCCGTCACGGAACGAGGACGGACCCAGCACCGGCAGGAACAGGTAGGGGCCCGATGGCACGCCCCACGTCGCCAGCGTCAGGCCGGCGTCGTTGTCGTGGTGCTTGTAGCCGGCGTAATTGGCCACGTCGATCAGCCCGCCAATGCCGACCGTCATGTTGATGCACCACCGCACGAAGGCGTCACCCGCGCGGCGTGGCTTGCCCGCGCCCACGTCGTTAAAGAACACGACCGGTTCGTTCATGGTCTGGTACAGGCCACCGATCGAATTGCGCAGCGGGCGCGGCACGGCCCAGATATAGGCCTTTGCCACCGGGCGCAGGGTGTATTTGTTGGCCCACATGGTCAGGTCGAAATTCTTGCGGTTCAGCTTTTCGTACTTGTCGTTGGCTTCCTTGTATTCAGCCAGCGCGTCCGGGTCCTTGGGCGGCGGGGTTGCGCATGAGGCAAGCCCGATCAGCCCAAGTGCCATCCCGGCCACGCGAAGCGACGGGCGACGCGGGGACGGGCGGGACGACCAAGAATTCGATCCTGTCTCTGCGCGCATACTCGTTTCCGCTTCCCTCTGTATTCGCTTGCCCGCCATGCTGGCATGGCGGGATGGCCCAATGCGTTTGCAAGAATCCCGAACCGGGCAATGACACCCCATTCTTGCGTCACTCTCTAGCATGGGATCGCTGTTGTGCAATCCGCTTGCCACAGGATGAAGGCATATTGTGGCTGCCCTGCATGGGGAACATGGGGCAAAGCCTGCCGTGAAGCGACCTTGGAACGGGAATGGCTGGCAGAATTGCCGCGCTGAGTGTGACGTAAAATCCACAATGCCTTCAACGCCATGATATTGGCGCAGTAGCATGACATCACGTTTATTTGAAAATATCGTGCCCTCAGCGTGCAAGCTTCGACGCGATTTCGGGGAACAGTTCCGCCAGTTCCCGGATCTCGCGCTTTGACAGGCCGGCCTGCGCCGGATCAACGGGCTGACCGCCCATGGCCGCGCGCAGCACCTTCAGCGCCGGACCGGACAGCAGGACCGCGTCACGCATGTAATCGGTAAAGGCTTCGTAGGTCAGCGGCGCCCATTTCTGCACGATCTGCAGGATGGCGTCAGCATAGGCACGGATTTCGTACTGTGCGTGGCTGTCCGCGCGCAGGCGCAGGAAGTGCAGCAGGTTCCACAGGTTAATCTGCCAGTAGAACTGGGTCATGATGTTGACCGGCAGGTTCATGCGCGCAAGTTCCCGCGCGATGGCCGGACGGTCCGGGTCGCGCCTTTCGCCGTTTTCGTCCTCGTTGAGCAGGTCGAGGTAATGGTCATAGCAGCGCGATGCGTCATCACGCAGGATATCAAGGACCTGCTGCGCCTGTTCGGGGGGCAGGGCATCGGCGCGGCCCTGCTTGTTGTTCGTGGACTGGGCGGCGATGTCTTCGGGGCGGGGGAAATAGAATTCCTTTTCCAGCACCGAATAGCGGGCCGAATATTCGTTGATGCTGGCGGTGCGGTGGCGGAACCACTGGCGGGTTACGAAAATGGGTGCGCGCACATGCAGCTTGAGCACGGCCAGCTCAAACGGGCTGGTGTGCCGGTGACGCATGAGGTAGCGGATCAGCCCCCGGTCATCGGACGTGCTGCGCGTGCCCTTGCCGTAGGATACGCGCGCGCCCTGCACGATGCCGCTATCGCCGCCCATGTAGTCCACCGCGCGGATGAAACCGGTTTCCAGCACGGGAATGGGGGAATACAGCACATCTTCCACCGCGGGGACGACCAGGCGGCGCGTCTGCGCCCATCCGGCGCGGGCTGCCTCGATTGCCGATTTCTGCTCACTGGAAAACATGTGTCGCCCCGTCCCGTCTGTCTTGCTTGATCATACCAAAGGACGCGGGCCATACCATATGGGCCATGTCATATCCAAGACGATAACCCGTATCGATAGCCCGCATGGCCTGCGCCGGTCGTGTGGCTGTGGCCTGTCTTTGCGGCGGCATGATGGCGCGCGCTCGGGCGGAAACGCCCGTGTTTTCCATGGAAAATTGGGGCCTGTCCCCATTTGTCGCTACCGGCAGCGGGCACATCGGACAGGCCGGGTGTTCACCCCTGCCAGAAGCGACTGACCTGTTGGCATATGCAAAAAAAATCCGCCCGGGTGCCAGCGGTGGGGATTGCGCCCCGCATGTCTTCACCGGGCGTGTGTCCCCTTGCCAGATGCACGGCCAATCCCTATATGCGGAAGTGCCGGAGGGGCTTGCCCCTTGGCTATGGCGATAAACGGCGCGTGGAATAAGTGTTGTGGACCCGGGGGCGGTACCCGGCGTCTCCACCAATTTCCCCAGATCTTGGGGAACATGGGGACGAAACAGGCTCGACACGCATGGTAAAGACCCGCCTTTTGCCCGGCATTGTACCACCGTTATCGGGCTAAATTACAAGTGCCAATGATAACTCTGAGGTGCTCGCTGTCGCTGCATAAGCGATAAGCGCGGTTCGGGAGGGCACCGGGCAACAGAAGCCCTCCCACCTTGTCTCCTGTTCATGTTAGGTTGATGGCGCGGTATCCGCTTCGTGAAGGGATGCCCGACCCCAGTGGCTTGCCACGCCATGAAGTTTGACGCACAGCTTGAAGCTGTGGCACGGCGTGGCCTGAACCCGCATGTCTGCAAAAATCCGGTCCGGCGGGGAAACCGTCCGGGCGGATGTACGGAGAAGTCCGATAATGTCCGATGATCATGACGAGGAAAACGGTTTTGACACCGCCATTCCCGACAGCCTCATGCCCTATGATTCCTGGATCGAGGATGCCTACCGGCAGGTCATGCTGCGCGCGCTCGAATATGCGGCGGCGCAGGGACTGCCGGGTGATCATCATTTCTACCTGACATTCAGGACCGACTGGCCGGGTGTTGAAATGCCCGACCGCCTGCGCGCCCAGTATCCGCATGAAATCACCATCGTCCTTCAGCACCAGTTCTGGGACCTGAAGGTGGACCGCACGCACCAGATCATATCGGTCGGGCTGTCATTCGGGGGGATTCCCTCCACGCTGGTGATTCCGGTCGCGGCCGTATCCGCCTTTGCCGATCCGCATATCCGTCTTGCCCTGCGCTTTACCGTACCCGAACAGCCGCCCGTGACTGCTGCCGCCACACCCAACGTGGTGCCGGTGCAGGCCGCCACGGCGGACACGGCGCAGCCCACCCCCGCCGCCGATACGGCAGCGGATGGCGCGGATGCGGACAAGGGCGAAGGTTCGCAGGTTGTCAGTCTCGCCGCCTTCCGCAAGAAGGGACCCGCGGGACCGGGCTGAGCCACATCTTCCATCCGGGCGCGCCGGATGCGCCGGGCGCGCCCTGAACCTGAACGCCGCCACCCGGAACCAATCCGGGGGAAAAGGCAGGAGACCGTCCGTTGAATGTATCCGCACCCACGCGCAAGCCATTTGTCTATGGCCCGCTGTTTCCGCTGCATGATGATGACACACCGTGGAAGAAACTGGAGATCGAGGGGATTACCACCTCGGTCCTTGGTGGCCGCACGGTGGTCCATGTCCGTCCCGAAGCCCTGACGGCGCTGGCCGCCCGCGCCTTCAACGACGTGGCGCACCTGCTGCGCCCCGGCCATCTGGCGCAGCTTGCCAAGATCCTGAAGGACCCCGAGGCGTCTGAAAACGACCGCTTCGTGGCGCTGGACCTGCTCAAGAACGCCTGTATTGCAGCCGGTGGCGTGCTGCCCATGTGCCAGGATACCGGCACCGCCATCGTGTATGGCAAGAAGGGCCAGCGCGTGTGGGTGGATGGCAATGAGGAGGAAGCCTTCTCACGCGGGGTGTACGACACCTATACCGGCACCTCGCTGCGGTATTCGCAGATGGCGCCGGTGTCGATGTTCGAGGAAGTGAACACCGGCACCAACCTGCCGGTGCAGTTCCATATCTCGGCCACACCCGGTGATTACCATGCCGAACAGATGGACCTCATGTTCATCGCCAAGGGCGGCGGGTCGGCCAACAAGACCTTCCTGTTCCAGGAAACCCGCGCCCTGCTGTCCAGCAAGGAACACCTGCTGAAATGGCTTGATGGCAAGATCCGCACGCTGGGTACCTCCGCCTGCCCGCCGTACCACCTTGCCGTGGTGATTGGCGGCATGTCGGCCGAACAGAACCTTGAAACCGTCAAGCTGGCCTCCACCCGCTGGCTCGACAGCCTGCCGACCGAAGGCAGCGCGCATGGCCATGCCTTCCGTGATCTTGAGATGGAAGCGGAAATCCACAAGCTGACCCAGCGCCTGGGGATCGGCGCGCAGTTTGGCGGCAAGTATTTCTGCCATGATGTACGCGTCGTGCGCCTGCCGCGCCATGGCGCGTCCCTGCCGGTGGGAATCGGGGTGTCATGCTCGGCTGACCGTCAGGTCAAGGCGCGGATCACCGCTGATGGCGTCTTTCTGGAACAGCTTGAGACCGATCCCGCCCGCTTCCTGCCTGAAACCACGGATGACGATCTGGATGGGGAGGCGGTGCAGATCGACCTGAACCAGCCGATGGACGAAATCCGCCGCAAGCTGTCGCAGTATCCCGTGCGCACCCGCCTGTCCCTGACCGGCACGATGGTGGTGGCGCGTGACATTGCGCACGCCAAATTCCGCGAACGGCTGGAAAAGGGTGAGGGCCTGCCGCAGTACCTCAAGGACCATCCCGTCTATTACGCTGGCCCCGCCAAGACGCCCGAAGGCATGCCCACGGGTTCCTTCGGTCCCACCACGGCTGGCCGCATGGACAGCTACGTGGCCATGCTGCAGAAGGCGGGCGGGTCGTATGTCATGCTGGCCAAGGGTAACCGTTCCAAGGCCGTGCGCGATGCGTGCAAGGAATATGGCGGCTTCTACCTTGGATCCGTCGGTGGCCCCGCGGCCCGTCTGGCGCAGGACTGCATCCGCAAGGTCGAGGTGCTGGAATACCCCGAACTGGGCATGGAAGCGGTCTGGAAGATCGAGGTCGAGAATTTTCCGGCCTTTATCGTGATCGACGACAAGGGTAATGATTTTTATGATGGCCTGACCGGCTGAACGTGACCGCATGGCGATCCGTCCGGCCTGTCCGTCAGGCCGGACAACCGGAGGGTTAGGGAGCGCCATGCGTTTTACCGTCGATCGTCTTGACCACCTTGTGGTGAGTGTCCGTGACCTTGAGGTCTCGGCCTCGTGGTTCCAGCGCGTGCTGGGCATGGAGCGTGAGGAATACGGGCGCAACAACCGCACGGCGCTGAAATTCGGCGGCCAGAAAATCAACCTCCGTCCCTATGGGGCCGAAGGCTGGACCACGGCGGAAGATGCGCTGCCTGGTACCAATGATCTGTGTTTCACCACCGCGCTGAACAGTGTCGATATCATTGAACACCTTGAAAAATGCGGTGTCCGCGTGACCGAGGGGCCGGTGGCCCGCCTGGGCGCGCTGGGACCGGTGACATCGGTCTACTGTCATGACCCCGATGGCAACCTGATCGAGATCGCGTCCTATCAGGGGTAATATGTGGTAAAAGTTTTTGGTGAAGCTTTTTTCAAAAAGCTTCAGGGAACGCCGCCTTTTTGAAAAAAGGCGGCACCCAAAAACTTTTTATTTTTATCAACCGTTTATCGGGTCGATACGCTTGCGGGCCGTTATTTCGGCTGCTTGCCAAACACGGCGGTCAGTTTGGCGGAACCCAGGCTGTGCTGGTTGATGACAAAGCCCACCATGGCGCCCGATGCATCATTGGGCAGTTCGATCCGTTCGATATCCAGCGCATGGATGGTGAAAATGTAATGATGGTCCGGTCCCGGCGGGGGGGCTGCACCACCATAGACATTGCCGCCAAAATCGGTGCGCGTCATTTCAGCGGGTTCCGGCAGGTTGTTGTCACCCGATCCGGCGCCTGCAGGCAGGGATGATACCGTGGCGGGAATATTGATGACAACCCAGTGCCACCAGCCCGAACCCGTGGGCGCGTCGGGATCATACATGGTGATGGCGAAGCTTTTGGTGCCGGCGGGCGCGTCCTGCCATGCCAGCGGCGGCGAGATGTTGCCACCGGAATAGCCCATCCCGTCGAACACCTGCGCTGCGGGCAGGCGGTCGCCATCGTGAAAGGAACGGCTTGTCAGTGTAAAGGTCATGTCGGTTTCCTGCTTTCCGCGCGACAGGCCGCGCGGATAGGGGGCAACGTTGGCCGGTTGGGGGAAGATTACCAGTTCTGGCTGATCAGCCAGAATTCTTCCGAGGTCAGGGTGATGACCTGATCCCCGTTCTTGCTTTCGGCGGCGGCGCGGGCCAGGGCCTCGATGCGCTGGATCATCAGCGTCTTGCGCTGGTAGGTCTCGTTCCGGTCCTTTTCCTCGACCGATTCCAGCACCTGCAGGGCGGTGTAGCAGGCGCGGGTAATGCGGGCGGCGTCAAGCTGGGCATAGGACATGGGGCTGTGTCTCCTGTGTCTGTTCACTGGCCCGGCCGGGACCGGGTCCGGAAATTCCCATGCGGGAATCGCATCTTATTGTGGCTTCCCCGGCTGCGTCTGTCCAACATCGCCATGCATGGGGGCTATGGCTGCCCGCTTTGTTGCAATGGTGACAGTTCGGGCTGGCAAGTATGGTGCGGATTCCGTAAAGGGAGCCGCATGACGGATCTGGTTTCTGATTTCGACTTCACCCTCCCGCCACAGAATATCGCCGACCACCCGGCCCGCCCGCGTGACAGCGCGCGCCTGCTGGACGTGCCGGTGGATGGCCCGTTCACGGACCGCCATGTGCGTGACCTGCCGGGGTGCCTGCGCGCGGGCGACATCCTGGTGGCCAATGATACGGCGGTGATCCCGGCACAGCTGTCGGCCATGCGGGGGGATGCGAAGATCGGCATTACGCTGGACCGTATCCTGCCCGATGGCACATGGCACGTGCTGGCCCGCAATGCCCGCCGCCTGCATCCCGGTGATACGCTGACCTTTGGCGCGTCCCATGTCACGGCGCAGGTGATCGCGCGCGGCGAGGGGGGCGACGTGACCCTGCGCTTCAGCGCGGAAGGGGAGGCATTCGACCAGTTCCTGCATGATGTGGGCCATCTGGCGCTGCCACCCTATATCGCCCGGCCCGACGGCCCCACGGATGCGGACCGTAAGGATTACAGCACCATCTTCGCCCAGCACCGTGGTGCGGTGGCCGCGCCCACGGCGGGGTTGCATTTTACCCCTGGCCTGCTGGCGGGGCTGGATGCGGCGGGTGTTATCCGCCAGACGCTGACGCTGCATGTGGGCGCGGGCACGTTCCTGCCCATGCGCAGCGACCAGATTTCCGCCCACCGCATGCATGCCGAACGTGGCACGATTTCCCCCCATGCCGCAGCCCGCATCAACGCCGCCCGTGCGGCGGGCGGGCGGATCGTGGCGGTGGGCACGACATCGTTGCGGCTTCTGGAAAGCGCCACGGATGAAAACGGCATCGTTCATCCCTTCCATGGTGAGACATCGATCTTCATCCGTCCCGGCTACCGCTTCCGCGCAGTGGACATGCTGCTGACCAATTTTCACCTGCCGCGCTCGACGCTGTTCATGCTGGTCTGCGCCTTTGGTGGCTATCACCGCATGAAGGCGGCCTACGCCCATGCCATCGCCAGCGGCTACCGCTTCTATTCCTATGGCGACGCCTGCCTGCTGCACCGCACTGAAGGAGACCTGCCATGACCACATTCCGCTGGCGGCCCGAAGCCCGCGCGGGCCATGCCCGTGCCGGCTGGCTGGACACCGCCCATGGCAGCGTGCCGACCCCGACCTTCATGCCCGTTGGCACCGTTGGCACGGTCAAGGCCATGACGATGGACAGCGTGCGGTCCACGGGTGCGGGCATCGTGCTGGGCAATACCTATCACCTGATGCTGCGGCCCGGGGCGGAGCGGGTGCGCGCGCTGGGGGGGCTGCACCGGTTCATGGACTGGCCGGGGCCGATCCTGACCGATTCGGGCGGGTTCCAGGTCATGTCGCTGGGTCCGTTGCGCAAGCTGGATCAGGACGGGGTGACCTTCCGGTCGCATATTGACGGGTCAAGGCACCGGCTGACGCCCGAACGCTCGACCGATATCCAGTACGCGCTCGATGCCACCATCAGCATGTGCTTTGATGAATGTCCCGCGCTGCCTGCGGCCCCTGACGTGATCGCGAAATCCATGCGCATGTCCATGCGCTGGGCCGAACGCTGCCGCACGGCGTTTGTCCAGCGTCCCGGTTACGCGCAGTACGGCATCATCCAGGGCGGGACCGAGCCGGAACTGCGCGCCGAAAGCGTGAAGGCGCTGACGGGAATCGGGTTCGAAGGCTACGCCATTGGCGGCCTTGCGGTGGGGGAGGGGCAGGAACTGATGTTCTCCACCCTTGAATCCACCGTCCCGTTGATCCCCGATGCCAGCCCGCGTTACCTTATGGGCGTCGGCACGCCCGATGACCTGCTGGGTGCGGTGGAACGCGGCGTGGACATGTTCGACTGCGTCATGCCCACGCGGGCGGGGCGGACGGCGCGCGCCTATACCGAACGGGGCACGCTGAACCTGCGCAATGCCCGCCATGCCACCGATTCGCGGCCCATTTCGCCGCATTGCGACTGCCTGGCCTGTTCGCGCCACAGCCGCGCCTACCTGCATCACCTGTTCCGGGCGAATGAAATCCTCGGCCCGATGCTGCTGACATGGCATAACCTTGCCTATTACCAGCGGCTGATGCGCGGGATGCGGGCGGCGATTGTCGATGGCGCCTTCACCGCCCATGCCGACCACCTGCGCGCGCAGTGGGCGATGGATGACTGGAGTGGTGATGAAATGCCCTTTCCCGACATTCCCCCGGTAGCCTGATGGCCAGCGCACCGTCCGGCCCTGACCCTGTGCGGATGGCTGCGCGGATTGCAGGCCACGCGCGCGATCTGGGTTTTGACGCGGTGGGATTTGCGCCCGCCCGGCTGGATGATGCGGTGCGCGCCCGCCTGGCCATGTTCGTGGAAAACGGATTTGCGGGCAGCATGGGCTGGATGGCGCAGCGCATGGAACAGCGTGGCGACCCGCGTGGCCTCTGGCCCGAAGTGCGCAGCGTGATTGCCCTTGGCCTGAATTACACGCCCGAAGATGACGCACTGGCCACGACCCGCGTGCCCGATGCGGGCAATATTTCCGTCTATGCCCGCAATCGGGATTACCATGATGTGGTCAAGGGAATGCTCAAGCACCTTGCGCAGTTCGTGGTGAACGAGGGGCGGCGGCAGGGCATGGACGACACGCAGGTAAAGGTTTTTGTCGATACCGCCCCGGTTATGGAAAAACCGCTGGCACAGAACGCGGGCCTTGGCTGGCAGGGCAAGCACACCAGCCTTGTCTCGCGCCAGCATGGAAGCTGGCTGTTTCTGGGCGAGGTCTATACCACGCTGGACCTGCCGCAATCGGCCCCGTCGGGCGGGGGGTGCGGCAGTTGCACGCGCTGCCTCGTGGCATGTCCGACCGATGCGTTTCCTGCCCCCGGCGTAATGGATGCGCGACGGTGCATCTCGTACCTGACCATCGAAAACCGCGATCCGATTCCCGAGGGGCTGCGGCCCGCCATGGGCAACCGCATTTACGGGTGCGATGACTGTCTGGCCGTCTGTCCGTGGAACCGCTTTGCCGTGGCCACCAACCACATGAAGCTGGCCGCGCGGGATGATCTGCGCGCGCCCGCGCTGCGTGTGCTTGTGGCACTGGATGATGCAGGCTTTCGCGCGCGGTTTTCCGGCTCACCCATCAAGCGCATCGGACGCGGGCGTTTCGTGCGCAACGTGGCGGTGGCCATTGGCAATAGCGGGCAGCCCGCCCTGCGCCCCGGTGTCGCGGCGCTGTGCGATGATGCCGACCCCGTGGTGGCCGACGCCGCGCGCTGGGCCACGCTCAGGCTACCCCGATGACGGGGCCGGAGGCTACGGGCATGCCGCTGCCCGCGCAACGTGGCGCGCGCCTGCTGCGCAAACGCAGCATCAACCTGTCAGGTCACCGCACCAGCGTGGCGCTGGAGCCGGAGTTCTGGCACGCCCTGCACCTGATCGCGCAAAAGCGTGACCTGACCCTTGCGGGCCTGGTGGGACGCATTGATGCCGGCCGCCCGCCGGACCGCCCGCTGGCATCCGCATTGCGGGTAGAGGCATTGCGGGAATGGATGCCTGCATTGCCGGAAATCGCTGGTACGGACAGGGAAGATCAGTTGGGTTGACCGGACATCCGTGCTAGCGTCGGGGCATGGCAATCTGGGGCAAACTTTTTGGTGGCGTTGCGGGGTTCGCGGTTGGCGGCCCCATGGGCGCTGTCGTGGGCACGGCACTAGGTCACGCCGCGGATAACGGTTCCCTGCTGGAAACGCCGGTGGGAGGATGGACCGACCGCTGGGGACCCCGGCTGAACGCGGACCCGAATGGCGCGGCAACCTTCATGGCGGCCAAGATGGCGGCCGCGATGGGCAAGCGCGACCAGATGTACGGGCTGGTCATCATCATCCTGTCCGCCAAGATGGCGAAGTGCGACGGGCCGGTGAACCGCGCTGAAATCGATGCCTTCAAGCGCCGTTTCCAACTGCCGCCCGAGAATATGCGCGAAGTTGGCCGCCTGTTCGACAGCGCGCGCCAGCGCACGGATGACTATCGCGCCTTCGCTACCGAACTTGGCCGCGCCTTTGCCAACAAGACCGGCATGCTGGAAGACGCGCTGGCATCCCTGTTCGTGATCGCGCGCGCGGATGGGGAGGTCAATGCAAGCGAGGAAACCTTCCTGCGCGGGGTGCACAAGGCCTTCAACCTCAGCCCCGGTGCATGGGACCGGGCACGTGACGGTGGCGCGCGACCGGGCGTGAGCGAGGTGGATGCCTATGAAGTGCTGGGTATCTCACGCGATGCCAGCAATGACGAGGTGCGCGTTGTCTGGCGCAGGCTGGTGCGTGAACACCATCCCGATGTCATGACCGCGCGTGGGGCGACACCCGCGCAGCAGGCGAAGGGTGCGGCCCGCATTGCCCAGATCAATGCGGCATGGGACCGGATCAAGCGTGACCGCAGGCTGTAAAGAAACCTGTCTGTAAATCATTCTGGGAAATCAAAAGTTTTTGGTGAAGCTTTTTTCAAAAAGCTTCGAAAGACGCCGCCTTTTTGAAAAAAGGCGGCACCCAAAAACTTTTATTGCTTTTTACTGCCCCGCCTGGCGCGCGGCCTTTTTTTTCTGTTCCAGCAGGCGACGCAGCGCGCCACCAACCGTATGGGCCAGCGTGCGATAGGCCTGTCCCGCCGGGCTGTCGGGGGCGGCGACCACAATCGGTGCGCCATTATCGGCACTGGCGCGGATATCGGCCAGCAACGGGATTTCACCCAGGAACGGCACACCCATCTTTTCCGCTTCCGCCTTTGCCCCGCCATGGCCGAACAGTTCGGTGCGGTGGTTGCAGTTAGGGCAGCAGAAATAGGACATGTTTTCCACGACACCCAGCACCGGCACGTTCATCTTCTCGAACATGGCAACACCGCGCCGCGCGTCCAACAGGGCGATATCCTGTGGGGTGGAGACGATGACGGCACCGGCCAACGCGGTTTTCTGCGCCAGTGTCAGCTGCGCATCCCCCGTGCCCGGCGGCATGTCCACCACCAGAACGTCCAGCGCGCCCCATTCCACATCACCCAGCAACTGCCCGATGGCCCCCATGACCATCGGCCCGCGCCAGATCATGGCCTTGCTTTCATCCACCAGCATGCCGATCGACATGGCGCTGATGCCCCATTTGTGTGGCGGGATCAGGCGGCCATCGCGCACTTCGGGCTGGTCGCCAACACCCATCATGCGCGGCAGGGAGGGACCATGCACGTCCGCGTCCAGCAGCCCGACCTTCAGCCCCTCCAGCCCCAGGCCCACCGCAAGGTTGACGGCGGTAGTGGATTTGCCAACGCCGCCCTTGCCCGAGGCCACGGCAATGACCACGCCCACGCCCGGCGGCAGCGGGCCGGTCGTGGCCTTTGGCGTCTTGCCTCCAAGGTTGAGGGGACGATGCCCCCCGCCAGCGGTGGCAGGCGCCGCCTGTGGCACCGGGGCCGCCGGTGTGGTGCGATGCGAGGTCAGGATGACACTGGCCGCCGTGCAGCCGGGAACCGCGCCAACAAGGGCACGTTCCAGTTCGGGCAGTAGCGGTTGCAGCGATCCCGCCCGCGTGCGGTCGGTCGCGATGGCGACATGCAGGACGCCATCACGCACCATGAAGGCATCCAGGCTGCCCATATCCGCAACACTGATGGCGTGATCCGCGGTGCGCACGCGTTGCAGCACGGTTTCGATGGTTGCCCTGTCGGGACTGGTCATGGTTGTGCGCTCCCTGCTGTCTGCCTATCTGGCCCGTGCGGGTATAGAAGGGGCGGCCCATGGTGGTCGAGTCATGAAACGGTGGGCACCCGCCCGCATGCCGGTCGTGTGTCATGCCCGGCATGCGGGGCATCCCTGCCATGGGGGGAATGGCAGGCTGTGCGGTTTGCTGCTTTACGCTCGCTGCGCCACAATGGTTGCAGCCATTTTGTGCATCGTTCAGGCGGACAGGGGACACGATGGGCATTTCCATATCGCAGGGGACAGTACCCCACCGGCGCGATCACCGGATTGATGCGCTGCGCGGGGTAGCGCTGCTCATGATGTGCATCGACCATATCCCGCAGGATGTGCTGAACCGTTTCACCATGCGCAATGTCGGTTTTGCCGATGCGGCGGAGGTGTTCGTGCTGCTGGCGGGCTATGCCTCGTGGCTGGCCTATGGCCGTGCGTTTGGCAGGAAGCAGCCGGTCACGTCGGTGCTGGCGCGGATCGGGCGTCGGTGCTGGCAGCTTTATGTATTTCAGATGGCGATGGTGGTGGTGTGCATTTCCACCATCCGCATATGGCGGCATTTCTGGCCGGTGCCGGTCGATTTTCTTGAACCCGAACTGGCCCACGGGCTGGATTCCGCATGGCGGGTGCTGTCATTGCAGGCCTTGCCGGGTAACCTGAACATCCTGCCGCTTTATATCGTGCTGCTGTTGGGATTCGCGCCGTTATACGCGTTGCTGCGCGGGGTGGGGACGCCCGTGGTGCTGGGGCTGAGCGGGGCGGTCTGGCTGCTGGTCAATTATGACCCGCGCCTGAACTTTCCCAACTGGCTTGACCCGGATGGATGGTATTTCGACCCGCTGGCGTGGCAGTTCCTGTTCGTGCTGGGGGTGTGCGGCGCGCGGGTGGCCGGACGGCATGATGGCAGCCTGCCGCGTTCGCGCGTGCTGGCGGCGGTGTGCGGGCTGTATCTGGTCTTTTCCTTCGTGCAGTCCTTTCCATGGACGGACTGGGGCTTTGCCGACCTGCGGCCCGTCGGCATGGCGGTGCCGGACAAGATGATCCTTGCCCCGTGGCGGCTGCTGGATGTGCTGGCGCTGTTCTACCTGGTGCAGTCCTCGCCGCTGGCCACCGTGCTGGCGGGGACGCGCGGTGGCCAGCTTATGGCGCTGTTCGGGCGGCATTCGCTGGAAATCTTTACGGCGGGCACGCTGGTGGACCTGTACGGGCGGCTGGTGCTGACCAGTTTCGGCACGGGCTGGGTGATGCAGGTGGTGGTGAATGGAGTGGGGTTCGTGGTGCTGCTGTGGGTGGCGCGCAACCGCGAACGCGCCCGTGTGGCGGCCCGCAGGCCCACGCCATCGGCACCGGGTGGCCTGCCGGCGAATGCACCGTTATGCCGGAACTGAGGCCGCGGTTTCCGCGTGCGTGAAGGGCGTGATATAGGGTACTGCGTCAGACCCCGTTCAGCAGGATATATGAGCCCCATGTCCTTTCGTGCCGCTGCCTTTTCCCGATCCTGCCTTGCCATGGGGCTGGTTACGGCCCTTGGGGGGCATGCCGCGTGCGCGGCTGATCCCGCCCCGGCCGCGGCAGCACCTGCCGCCACGGCCCCTGCGGCCACGACACCGCCCCTGCGCCTGCCGGGCGAGGGGCGGAACATGCCCGACAGCTTTGCCGACCTTGCGGCCAGACTGCTGCCCGCCGTCGTCAATGTATCCACCACCGAGATGGTCCGTCCCGGTGAGGACGATGATGATGGCGACGACGGCGACAGCGCGCCACAGGTGCCCAATTTCCCCGAAGGGTCGCCGTTCGAGAAATTCTTCCACGATTTCATGAACCGGCAGGACAGCCCCAATGCTCCGCCGCGCAAGATGCAGGCGCTGGGTTCGGGTTTCATCATCGACCCATCGGGCGTGATCGTGACCAACAACCACGTCGTGCGCCATGCCGACCAGATCACCATTACGCTGCAGGACAATACCGTGCTCAAGGCGCGACTGCTGGGCCATGACGACCGCACCGACCTTGCGGTGCTGAAGGTGGACAGTCCCAAGCCGCTGCCCGCCGTGCCCTTTGGTGACAGCGACCATGCGCGCGTGGGGGACTGGGTGCTGGCGATCGGTAACCCGTTCGGCCTGTCGGGCACGGTGACGGCGGGCATCGTCTCCTCACGCGGGCGCAATATCGAACAGGGTCCGTATGATGATTTCATCCAGACCGATGCGCCCATCAACAAGGGCAATTCCGGCGGCCCGCTGTTTAACCTGCATGGGGAAGTGATCGGCATCAACACCGCCATCTTCTCACCTTCGGGCGGGTCGATCGGGATCGGCTTTTCCATTCCTTCCGCCGAGGCGCAGGGCATCATCGAACAGCTTCGCCGCCATGGCCGTGTCACGCGCGGGTGGATTGGCGTGCGCATTCAGGACGTGACGCAGGAAATCGCCGATGGGCTGGGCCTGAAAAGCCCCCATGGCGCGCTGATCGCGGGGGTGGAGCCAAAGGGACCGGCGGCGGTGGCCCACCTGCAGACCGGCGACGTGATCCAGAGCCTGAACGGCAAGGAAATCGATGGCCGCGCCCTGCCGCGCCTTGTGGCCGAACTTGCGGGCGGCAGCGTGGCCCATCTGGGGATCTGGCGTAAGGGCCAGCAGATGAATGTCGCCATCACCATCGGCGCCCTGCCCGAGGAAAAGGCCGACAAGGCCGATGGCGCCAACCCGCCCGCGAAAAAACCGGCACAGGGCAGCATGGCCATTACCGGCATGGGCTTCACGGTGGGTGACCTGGATGATATCGCGCGCCAGAAATACAATATGGCGGAAGGGCAGAAGGGCGTGCTGGTTACTGGCGTGACCGATGACAGCCCGGCAGCCGAACGCGGCCTGCGCCCCGGTGACGTGGTGACCGAAGTGCAGCAGTCGGCCGTGAACACGCCTGCCGACCTGCGGCGCCAGCTTGACACCGCGCGGACCCAGCATCGCAAGACCGTGCTGTTCCTCGTGCAGAATTCCGATGGCCTGCGCTGGGTGCCCTTTCCCCTGCCGGATGGCGCCGGGCACTGAACCGTATGCGTGAACGCCTGAAGAACCTGCTGCTTTCCATCATGCGGCGGGGAACGTGGCGGCAGGTCGTGCGGATGAACGTCTCGCTCATCCTGTCGGGTATTGTCGCCACCATCATCCATCTGGATGAACCGGTCTGGGCGCTGATCACGTCGGTCATCGTCATTACCCAGACGCGCCTGACCCAGACACTGTCCACCGGGCGTGAACAGATCGTCGGCACCCTGATCGGGGCGGCGGCGGGCATGTCGGCCATCGCGCTGGAACAGTGGTGCGCGCTGTCGGTCGGCATGGTGTTCTGGGTCATGCTCATGCCGCTGGCGGTGCTGGTGGCGCTGCGGCCCAAGATGCGGGTGGCTATTGTCACGCTCATGGTCGTGCTGCTGTTTCCCGCCACGGGGGAACCGTTCTCAAGGCCGCTGCAGCGTATCGCCTCGATCATGACGGGGGTTGTCGTGTCGTTCGCGGTCTCGTTTTTCGTGCTGCGCAATGAGGCGCGGCGTGAAGTGCTGGGCAATGCCGCAAGCCTGCTGCGCCGCCTGTCCGACCTGCTGTCTGCGGCGCTGCACCAGCATCCCGACCATGATGCGCTGGGCACGGTGGATGTGATGTGCCGTTCCCTGCTGCAGGACATCAATGACGGCGTGCAGGAGGCGGAGGTCGAACATCCCGGATCACTGGCGCGGCATGATCCGCTGGTGATGCGCCTGCCCGGACTGCTGCGCCGGATCCGTTCGGACGCCATCTTCATTTCACGAGCGGCGGTGGAAGGGGAAACCGCCCGGACGGGTGATATCCTGCAGCAGGAGCGTGACATGCTGGCGCGCATACTGGGCCAGATGGCCGATCGCTGTAATGCGCTGGCGGCATCCCGTCGCGGGCGCACGCTGCCCGATGACGGAATGCGCGATATCCTGGACGAACTGGAACGGCAGGGGGAACACTGGACCCCTGTCATGCGTTTCGCTATCGGGCTGCTGCATGCGGACATGCGGCTGGCCGTGCGTAACATCTGGTCAAACGGGCAGACGGATGACGGGCCATTTCCGCTTTCGGGTCATCCATTCCTGGCCGAGGCTTCGTTCGAGCCTGCTTCCACCGATAAGGTCGTGATGCGACAGAACGGGGTCTGAGACCACAACCAAGGAGTGCAAAAGGCACCATGCTGAACGAAAAAACCCTGAATCACCTTCCTGCCAGCGTCCAGCCGCTGCGTTACAGGCGGGAGGAAGTAGGGCGAGGGATCGTTCATTTTGGTGTCGGCAACTTCTTTCGCGCGCATGAGGCATGGTACGTCAACAGATGCCTCGCCCTGCCGGGGCAGGCACAGTGGGGCATCGTGGGCGTGGGGCTGGGCGGTGGCGCGCGTGGCGAGGCCAAGGCCCATGCCTTCACACATCAGGACTGCCTGTATTCCCTGACGGAAGTCGCGGCGGACGGGGGGCGCGCGGTCTCCATCATCGGGGCGCTGCGTGAATACCTGCTGGCTCCCGCCGATCCCGAAGCCGTGCTGACCCGCCTTGCGGATCCGCATACGCGCATCGTCAGCATGACGATCACGGAAGGGGGCTATAACATCAACGAGGAAACCGGACAGTTCCGCCTCGACACCCCCGCCGTGCAGGCGGACCTGAAGGATCCGGGCCGCCCCACGACCGTGTTTGGCTATGTGGTCGAAGGCCTGCGCCGCAGGCGGGCGGCGGGTGCCGGGCCGTTTACCGTCCTGTCCTGCGACAACCTGCGCAGTAACGGCCATGTCGCGCATGAGGCGTTCGTGGGCTATGCCCGTGCGCTGGATGCGGATCTGGCGGAATGGATCGACGCTAACGTGACGTTTCCCTGTTCCATGGTGGACCGCATCACGCCGGGGGTGGATACCGCAACCCGCAATGCCCTGAACGCGGCCAGCGGGCTGGATGACGATCTGCCGGTACTGGCCGAGGATTTCAGCCAGTGGGTGCTGGAGGACCGTTTCTGCAACGGCCGCCCCGCGCTGGAACGGGTGGGGGTCGAATTCGTGGATGATGTGGCGGGGTATGAACAGGTAAAGGTGCGCATGCTCAACGCGTCGCATGTGCTGCTGGGTTCCGCGGGCCTGCTGCTGGGGCACCGCTATGCGCATGAAACGGTGGAGGACGCCGATCTGGTCCGCCTGGCCAACGCTTACTGGACAAAGGACGCGATGCCGCAGATCGATGCCCCGGCGGGCGTGGATCTGGATGCTTACCGCAGGCGTCTGCTCAGCCGGTTTTCCAACCATGCCGTGGCCGATACGCTGCTGCGGATCTGTAGCGATGGCGCATCCAAGGTACGCGTGTTCTGGACCGATACCGTGCGCCGGTCACTGGATAGCGGGCATGATCTGGACCGGATTGCCTTCGGGATTGCCGCCTATCTGGAAATGCTGCGTGGGCAGGATGAAAAGGGCCAGGCCTATGCCCCGATCGAACCCACGCTGGATGCCGACCAGATGGCGCTGGTCAATGACAGTGATCTTGCGGCAGCCCTGCGTCTGCCGGCATTTGATGGCTGGCGGGACATGGATACCACCGCGCTGGATGCGGCGGTTGTCGCCGCGCGCAGGGCCATTCGGGATCATGGCGTGCGGGCCAGCCTGCCTGCATAAGGACCTGTTTCAGAATAAACCGGCAATAATAAATAATGGAAGTTTCCGGGTGCCGCCTTTTTTCAAAAAGGCGGCGTTCCCTGAAGCTTTTTGCAAAAAAGCGTCGCCAGAAATTTCTTTGATTTCCAGACGGCCTTCATGCCTGCCTCGTTGTGGAAATGGCGCGGCGCATGGGGCAGGCATCGGTCCCGTAGGATGCGGTAATATCTGCCGGGATGTTGGTCATGGGCTCAAATCCCATATGCGCCCAGACCGGGCGTGCCCCTTCCGCTGCCATTAGCGTCATCCAGCGCAGGTCGTGCTGGCGGGCATGTTGCATCAGGATGCGCAGGGCCGCATGCATCGCACCCCGTCCGCGCAGGGTGGGGATGATTGCAATGTCATGCAGGTACCAGCAATCCGCCTGCGCGGGCAGTTGGTGCAGATAGGTGTCCAGCGCGGGCGGGCGGGCCATGCGCCATGGATGGCTTAAGACATAACCGCCCGGGTTTCCCTGCATATCGGGCAGGATCAGGCAGCCCGCCGGGCATAGCCTTCGGCGTTCATCCAGCACATCCATCCGTTCGGGGCAGCCGGGATGCATGGCGGTGGCCAGCGCCATGACGGCGGGCAGATCCTGCACCCCCATGGGCCGCCATGTGCCCGACGGTGGCCCGGATGGGGAAATGGGCTGGGTCATTGCGGCAAAATTCCGTTTCAGGTGAAGCCGTTTCCGGTAGAAGGGGCGATGATATAGCTGTGGTCAGGAGTTTTGAAACCATGACAGAAATGCGCCTGACATTACGGGTGGACGCGAATGGCTCGCCCCTGCTGGGGCATGGCAAGATCAAGCTTCTGGAACAGATTGGCCAGACCGGTTCCATTTCCGCTGCGGCGCGGGCCATGGGCATGTCCTATCGCCGCGCGTGGCTGCTGGTCGAGGCCATGAACACGACCTTCGTGCGACCGCTGGTTTCCGCCCGGCCTGGTGGGGGCGGGGGCGCTGGCCTGTCACCGGAAGGCGAGGCCGTGCTGCGGCTGTACCGTGAAATCGAACACGCGGCGCGGGACGCCGTGCGGGGACAGATGGAAACCCTGGCGGCCATGTGCGCGCCTTCGCCGTGAAAAAGCCATAGGCAGTCACGATCACGGACGTTCAGGCATTATTTTTTTGCCAATTGGTAAAAATGATGTGCCACTACGGTGAAACAAGAAAAATGACTGGAGTTAAACTCAGTGTTACGACGTGATTTCATGAAAGCGGGAACAGCCCTGTCCGCCATTACCGTGGCGGGGATTGGCGTGGCGCGTCCTGCCCGCGCGACGCAGAGTGGCAATTTCGATTCCACCACCGTGCGCACGCTGGCGCACCAGCTGTCGCAGCAGGCGTATCAGGCCCCGTCACAGTCCCTGCCTTCCGCGCTGCGTAACCTGAATTTCGACCAGTACAATTCCATGGCGTTCCGTTCGGAACAGGCCCTGTGGCATGGCGAGAACCTGGGCTTCGATGTTGAATTCTTTCCCCGTGGCTATCTGTACGCCCCGCGCATTGACATGCATGAAGTCATTGACGGGCAGGCCCGGCCCATTGCCTTCAACCCCGACATGTTCACCTATAACGATCCGGCCCTGCGGGTGAATGATGATATCGGCTTTGCCGGCCTGCGGCTGCGTGCGCCGATCAATACGCCCGGCGTGATGGAGGAATTCTGCGTCTTCCTTGGCGCGTCCTATTTCCGTGCGGTGGCCAAGGGGCAGAATTACGGCCTGTCCGCGCGCGGCTTCGCCAACGGGACCGGCGACCCGAAGGGGGAGGAATTCGCCCTGTTCCGCGCCTTCTGGCTGGAAAAGCCCAAGGCTGGCGTGGACAGCGTTGTCATCCATGCGCTGCTGGACAGTCCGTCTTTGGTGGGCGCGTTCCGTTTTACCATCCGCCCTGGTGAGACGACGATCTTTGATGTCCAGTCCTATCTCTATCCCCGCAAGGCCATTGCGGAATCCGGCATCGCGCCGCTGACGGGCATGTTCTATTTTGATGCGAATGACCGCACGCGCGTTGATGACTGGCGGCCCGCCGCGCATGACAGCGAGGGCCTGTCCATGTGGACGGGTAGTGGCCAGCAGTTGTGGCGGCCGTTGCGCAACCCGCGCGACCTGCAGTTTTCCGCCTTCAGTGATGTGCGCCCGCATGGCTTTGGCCTGATGCAGCGCAAGCGCGCCTTTACCGATTTCGAGGACGTGTCGCTGAATTATGAAAAGCGTCCCTCGTTGTGGATCGAACCGATCGGGGACTGGGGGGGCGGGGCCGTGGACCTTGTGGAAATCCCGACCCCGAACGAAGTG
>NZ_VWPI01000134.1 GCF_015155755.1 Komagataeibacter sp. FXV3
GAACGAAGTGAACGACAATATCGTCTCTTTCTGGCGACCGCAGGATGCGCTGGCGGCGGGGCGTGAATATGTCTTCACCTACCGCATGTACTGGGGGTGGGATACGCCATGGCCCACTAAACTGGCGCGTATTTCCGCCACCCGCACGGGGGAGGCGACAGATGATTCGCATACCCGTTTCTTTGACCTCGATTTTGTGGGCACACCCTTCGACAACCTGCCCGAAAAGCCACATTTCCACCTGCAGTGCCGTGCGTCCGCAGGCGAAATCCGCAATGTGGTGGTTGAACCGGTTCCCCCCATCCATGGCTGGCGCAGTACGTTCGAATTCGCGCCCGGTGATGCCAAGGTGGCGGAACTGAACTGCGTGCTGGCCGATGACAACGGCCCCGTGTCGGAAGAGTGGGTCTACCGATGGACCCCCTAGCCATGCACGCGCCATCCGGTCCGGCGGCGGGCCAGCCTGCGCCACTGCTGCCGCAGGGGTGGTGCGCCCTGCCGCCCACGGCACCGCTGGACATGCCGGTCCATCCGCTGGAGGCCGCACCTGACCTGCATGGACGTGCTCCCGTGCCATCGACCCAGTGGCGGCTGATTCACCTGCGCCGCCTGCTGGTGATCGGGGGCGCCGTGGCCATGACCGGGCTGGCCGGTTACGAAATGGACCTGGTGTTCAATGCCGTGCAGCGGTCTGTGGCCGGCATGGTGATGCTGGTGCTGTTCGTCATGCTGTTCCTGTGGATTGCGCTGGCCTTTACCTCCGCGCTGGCGGGATTTGCCTCGATGCTGGCGCATGGCGGCCTTGGGCTGGGGATCGAGCGCAGTGGCCCGCTGCCGCGCCTGGCCACGCGCACCGCGCTGCTCATGCCGACCTATAACGAGGACCCCGGCCGTGTGATGGCCGGCCTGCGCGCCACCATCGACAGCCTTGCCGCCACGCGGCAGGAACGCGCCTTTGACGTTTTCATCCTGTCGGATACCACCGACCCCGACGTGTGGGTGGCGGAAGAAGCCGCCTATATGGCGTTGTGCCGTGCCACGGGATGGGGCGGGCGGCTATTTTACCGCAGGCGCGCGGTCAATACGGACCGCAAGGCGGGCAATATCGGTGAATGGGTGCGGACCTATGGCGCGGCCTATCAGCAGATGATCACGCTGGATGCCGACAGCGTCATGTCGGGCGACGTGATCGTGCGGCTGACGGCGGCCATGGAGCGCAATCCCGGTGTCGCGCTGATCCAGTCCCTGCCGGTCATTGTCAACGGGCAGACCCTGTTTGCCCGCATGCAGCAGTTCGCGGGGCGTGTCTATGGCCCCCTGATCGCCCATGGCATTGCATGGTGGCACGGGTCGGAAGGGAATTACTGGGGCCATAACGCGGTGATCCGCACCCGTGCCTTTGCCGAACAGGCGGGCCTGCCACACCTGCCGGGGCGCAAGCCCTTTGGCGGCGCGATCATGAGCCATGACTTCGTGGAGGCGGCGCTGATGCGCAGGGGCGGCTGGGCCATTCACATGGTGCCCGCCCTGGCCGGATCGTATGAGGAAAGCCCGCCTTCGCTTACCGACATCGCCATCCGCGACCGCCGGTGGTGCCAGGGCAACCTGCAGCATGCAAAGGTGGTATCCGCGCGGGGGCTGCACTGGATCAGCCGCATGCACATGCTCATGGGCATCGGGTCGTATGTCACGGCCCCGCTGTGGCTGGTCTTCCTGCTGGTGGGGATCGTGGTCTCGCTGCAGAACCGGTTCTACAAGCCGGAATATTTTGGCGATACCAAGCTGCTTTATCCCCACTGGCCACATGTTGACCCGGTGCAGGCGGAATACATGTTCATCGGCACCATGGGCGTGCTGCTGGCGCCCAAGATACTGGCCTACCTGCTGCTGCTGATCGACGGGCCGCTGCGCCGTGGCTGTGGCGGCGCAATCGCGGCGGCGGCGTCCATCGTGGTGGAAACGGTGATTGGCGGCTTGGTGGCCCCTGTCGCCATGATCATCCAGACGGCGGGGGTCATTTCCATCCTGCTTGGTCGCGACTCGGGGTGGAATGCGCAGCGGCGTGATGCCGGTGGCCTGCAGATCATGCAGAACGTGCGGCTGTACATGGTCCATACCATACTGGGTATCGCGCTGGCGGCGGCGGCGTGGAGTGTTTCGCTGCCCCTGTTCCTGTGGATGCTGCCGGTGACGCTGGGGCTGGTCTGCGCCATACCGCTGGCGGTACTGACAGGCAGCGCCGCGGCGGGACAGGCATTCCGGCGTGCGCGCCTGCTGCTGATCCCCGAGGAAACAGCCCCGCCGCCCGTATTGCACGCGGCCGTGGGCTACATGATGCGGATGGCGGGGCAACCCGTGCAGGATGCGGTGGCGGCGCTACGTGCGCGGGCCGGGTTGCTGAAGGTACATGAAATCATGCTGCCGCCGCCCCGCAGGCCGGGCGACCCGATCAACCCGGCCCTGCTGGTCGGTCTGCTGAAGCTGCGTGAGGCGCCGGATCTTGCCACCGCCCTGCGTGAACTGAACCGGGCGGAGAAGTCAGCCGTGCTGGGCAATGCGGAAGGGCTGCAGCTTCTGGTGCGCCTGCGCTGAGCCAGGACAGGGCACGTCTTCAGTCGGAGGACGTGCCCTCGGGCGGGGTGACCACTTCCTCGCCTTCATCCGACCCGTCAACCGACATGATCGCATCCAGCGAGTCACACAGCTTCTTCTGGTTGGCGCTGGCCAGTTTTCCGGGGGCCGCGCACAGCTTGGCGGCATCCGGCACGCAGGATTCGGTTGCGTCCTCGTAATCGGATTCCATGATGTCGTGCGCCAGCGACAGGTTGGGGTTGTGTGCACTTTCCCCCGCTTCCTCAATGACCTTTTCCATCTTGTGCAGGTCTTCAAGCTTGTCGAGGCAGGCCTTGCTGGCCAGATCCGGTTTCAGGCGCAGGACATCCATCGCACGCTGCACCTTCTGCGTGGCCAGGCTCTGGCCGTGGGCAGGGGCGCAGACCAGCGCGGGAGAAAGCAGCAGCAAAGCAACCGGCAATGCGGCAAGGCGTATGGAATTGATGTTCACCGTAACCGTTCCGTCTGTCCATGCCCCGGCATGGGAGGATGCAGCAGGCAATGCCTGTCCCGCACCGGGGTGCGGCCCCGTCCGGGTGTGGGCGGGATGGTGACTATGGCAGGAACCCACCCATGGCGAAAGATGGGGCCAGGTGGTGATGCATATAGCGTATGCATAAAAATATGATCTGAAATCCCCTGATATAATAAGGAAAAAACGTGAATCGCGTCGAAAATTTGAGATTTCCCTTACATTCTCGAGAGTTTTTTAGTATAGATTGACCCTACTGAATATATTTTTTGTATCCGTATGGAGGTTGGAGACTATCGGATCACTGTGAAATCGTCCGCAACTGCAACGATTTTGTATATCCAGCCAATTCCTGGTCTTTCCAGTGATGGGAGATCACGTGGTTTTGCCTTTTTTTTAGGTGCGGCCGGGTGTTTTTCATCGATATTGTTATGCAACCCGTACCAATTGGTACGTTTTCTGCTGGATTGACGACTTTTGGCCGGTGGCACTTATGGGGAAGCAGGTTTGCCAGGCATGATGCGCTGGCGTTTTGGCGCTGGCGCCGTTCTTCTGTTCCCGCATTGCTGTAACCGGTCCGGGTGATTGCACACCCGAACTTGTGAAACTGAGGTTCCGTACTGGTGTTTGCCGGAAATCCGGACGGTACGGACGCAGCCTGCATCGACGCTCCACAATGAGGTGGAGCCCCTCATCTTCGTGTCGGCTGCCTGTGAAAGAGGAGAATCTCCCCTTGAAACAGACAGACAATCTGTCCGAATCAACGTCCATAGCTGATAAGCTTGGCATCCCGGCCCCCCTGTTCTGGGGGTTTGTCGGCCTGCTGTTCTTCATGATCGGTGATGGTGTCGAGGCCGGCTACCTGGCCCCCTATCTGGAGGGGCAGGGCATTTCATCGCGCAATACCGCGCTGCTGTTTACCATTTATGGTGTGACCGTCTCGCTGTCCTCATGGGCATCGGGGCCGCTGTCCGATCTGTGGGGCCCCAAGCGGGTCATGTGGATCGGCCTTGCCATCTGGGGTGTGTTCGAGGTCCTGTTCCTGACCTTCGGCGTGGCCGTCAACAGCTATCCCATCATGCTGGCCGCCTACACCATGCGTGGTTTTGGCTATCCGCTGTTCACCTATGGCTTCCTTGTATGGATTGCCGCCGCCACTCCGCCGCGCCAGCTGGGTTCGGCCGCGGGCTGGTTCTGGTTTGCGTTCTCTGGCGGTCTGCCCACGCTGGGTTCGCTGTTCGCCAGTTTCTCCATCCCGCTGATCGGCGAGATGGCGACGTTCTGGTCCTCGCTGGCGCTGGTCATGTTCGGTGGCCTGCTGGCCCTGCTGATGACGCGTGAGCCGATCGGTTCCAGGCGCCTTGCGGCCCCCGGCACGCCGCCAGCCACGATCTTCTTCAGTTCGATCAGCATCCTGTGGCGTGAACCCAAGACGTTCATCGCCATGATCGTGCGGACCATCAACACGTCGTCCGAATATGCGTTTCTGGTCATCATGCCGGCGTTCTTTACCAAGGTCATCGGCTTCTCGCTGTCGCAGTGGCTGCAGCTGCTGTCGATCATCTTCCTGTCGAACATCCTGGTGAACCTTGTGTCCGGCATCACGGCTGACCGTCTGGGCCACCGTACCGTTGTCGCCCTGTTCGGTTGCGTGGGTGCCGCGATCACCGTGCCGCTGTTCTACTATGTGCCGCAGATGTTCCCCGGCAACTTCCCCATCGCGGCCGCCATGGGTGCGCTGTATGGCGCGACGATCGCCGCCTTCGTGCCGCTGTCCGGCCTGGTGCCGCAGATCTGCCCGAAGGAAAAGGCCGCCGCCCTGTCCGCCCTTGGTCTGGGTGCTGGCGCCAGCACATGGGTTGGCCCGGCCATCGTGACATGGTTTGAATCCTGGCACGGGATCGAGGGGATCATCTGGATCTTCTCCGGCCTGTATGTCGCTTCGGCCCTGATGACGCTGGTGCTGACCGTCTCGCCGGAAGCCCGTCGTTACATTGACGCGGCTGCTGCACGCGGTGATGTGGCGGAAGAAGTGACGCTTGGTCACTGATCCGTCATGGATCCTGACCCGGTCGGTTGTTCCGATACGGGTGGAAAACGGGCCTGCTGCAAAGCAGGCCCGTTTTTTATTGTTCTGAAGGTGCGGGTGAGGTGACAGGAGGGGCTGGGGAATATGGCTGTCTTGTGGACAGCAACCTGAGGCTCTGTGGTTCCCGCCTGGCTGGCACAACCTGTGGATCAGGCACAGGTGAGGATTGCCAATTATGAAGACGTTTTTGGTGAAGCTTTTTCCAAACAGCCTCGAAAGAACGCCGCCTTTTTGAAAAAAGGCGGCACCCAAAAACTTTTCTTTTATTTATCAAAGTGTTGTTTTCAGACAGTCGCCAACCGATCCGGACCTGTTTCTCTGACAGGCGACAGGGCATGAAAAAGGCCGGTACCCTGCGGGACCGGCCTTTCTTGTGTCTGTTCAGATGCTGCGTTCAGGGCGGCGGCGCGGGCTACGTGGCCGGTCCGTGCCGCCGGGGCGGGCAGTATTGCGCTGTTCCCCGGCCTTCAGGGCGGGGGCGGCGCTGACCTCGCTTTCCAGCTGACGGATGCGCTTCTGTACGCTTTCGCGCAGGGCGGGGGCTGTATGCGATTTCATGGTGGCCAGCGTTTCACGCAGGTCACGCAGCTGCTTCTGTTTTTCAGCAAGCGTGCGACGGATCGGCTGGTTGTCGGACATCTGTCCGTGGAATGCGCGCATGATAAGTGTCCTGTGGACCTCGGGTCCAGGAAATGAGTTGTCAACCGTATGGGTGGAAAGACGAACGGCACGTACTGACCGCCTCCTGCCATTCACGGCAGGTCGGGCAGGCGCAGGTACGTGATGAACCGGGGGCTAACCCCCGTTTTGCGCCAGCACGTCAGTCAGTCCCGTTATCAGGGCCTGACAGTCGGCGTCAGTACCAATGGTGATGCGTAGCCACTGTGCAATGCGCGGGGTCCGGAAATGACGCACGATGATTGCCCGTTCCCGCAGGGCGGAGGCAAGATATGCGGCGTCACGGTCCGGGTGCCGGGCGAATATGAAATTCGCCTGTGATGGCAGGACATCGAACCCCATCTTTCCCAGGCTGTCGGTCAGCCTGTTCCGCGAGCTTATGATTTTCTCACGGGTGTTTGCAAGCCATTCCCGATCCTCGATCGCAGCAATGGCCCCCGCCTGCGCCAGACGGTCCAGCGGATAGGAATTGAAGCTGTCCTTCACACGGGTCAGGGCCGCGATCAGGTCGGGCTGCCCGATGGCGTAGCCCACCCGCAATCCCGCCAGCGCGCTGGATTTGGACAGCGTGCGCACGACCAGCAGGTTGGGATGCTGGCCTACCAGCGCAATGGCCGTCTCCGCGCCGAAATCGACATAGGCTTCGTCCACCACCACCACCGCGTCGGGGTGATCCGTCAGCACGGTACGGATGGCGTCCAGACCCAGTGCGATTCCCGTGGGGGCATTGGGATTGGGAATGATGATGCCCCCACACGGCCGGCGATAGGCGGCAATGTCGATGCGCATGTCATCATCCAGCGGCACCGTTTCATGCCTTATGCCATACAGGCCACAGTAAACGGGGTAGAAGCTGTAGGTGATGTCGGGAAACAGCAGCGGTTCGGGATGGTTGAGCAGTCCCTGGAATGTATGGGCCAGCACTTCATCCGATCCATTGCCCACGAAAACGTGGTCGGCCGGGACATCATGCGCGCGCGCGATCGCGGCACACAGCGCCTGCGCCGTGGGATCGGGATACAGGCGCAGCGTGTCGTTGGTCGCCGCCCGTATGGCATCCAGTACCTTGGGCGAGGGGCCATACGGGCATTCATTGGTATTCAGCTTGATCAGGTTGGCCAGTCTGGGCTGCTCCCCCGGTACATAGGGGGTCAGGGTATGGACGACAGGGCTCCAGAAACGGCTCATCAGGGTGAATTCCAGATTGTCAGGGTCATGAAACAGGCGCGCGCCCATCGTGCCTGCAGGCTACGGGCGCGCGGAATGGGTATATGGGAAAAAGTGGTCAGCCCTGGGGCGTGGCCGGACGACCCATGGCGGCGACAAGGGCGGCATTGCCCTGCCGGGTGGCCAGGATGCGCGCGCTGATCCCTTCCCCATCACGCAGGTCGGGATTGGCGCCATGTTCCAAAAGGAAGGTCACCATGGGATCGCGGTTGAACATGACCGCAAAGGTCAGCGGCGTGCGCCCGACAAAGTTGGGCACGTCAATTGCCGCGCCATGTTCCACCAGCACGCGCGCGCACGGCAGGTCGCCCTTGAATGCGACACCGGCCAGCGCGGTCGCCCCCTTTGCATCCTGCAGATTGGGGTTGGCCCCACCCGCCAGCAGGGCGCGCACGGTTTCGGCATGGCCGTTATAGGCCGCCAGGATCAGCGCGGTATAACCTTTGTCGTTGCGGGCGTCGGGGTTGATGCCCGCGTTCAGGAATTCGCTTACCAGGTCTGTCTGCCCGTCACGGGCGGCGGACAGGAACAGGGTCTCGATTTCCGCGCTGCTGAAGGATTCGGGTGCGGCGGCGGCGGGGTCGCCGCTGGCGATTGTCTTGCTCATGTGCCTGCCTCGCTGGTCGGGTTGCGGAAAACGGGGGCTAGTCCCGTCAGGTGGGGCGGATCATAGGACGGTTCGGCTGAAAAGAACATCGGGCAATCATGCATCATCGGGTTGCCGCCATGCGATGTCGCGGCATTCCCCATGGTCCATGACCCCCATCACATCAGGGGGCAGGCCGGTATCCTGCACGGCCCGGGCCAGTCGGCGCACGGGTTCGTCCATGGGTTCGTCCGTCAGGCGGAACGTGCCGAAATGCATGCCGATACCATGTCGCGCCCCAAGCTGGCGCAGGCCCTCCAGCGCTTCCTCGGGTGTGGTATGCACGCCCGCCATCAGGTCGCGCGGATCATACGCCCCGATGGGCAGGAGTGCGATATCGGGCGCGCCCAGACGGTCATGGATCAGCCCCCAGTGCCGCCCATGCGCGGTATCCCCGGCAAAGAACAGCTGGTGCCCCGCATCGTCGCGCAGCATGAACCCGCCCCACAGGCTTTTGTTGCGGTCAAAGGGTGTGCGGGCCGCGCCATGGCGGGCGGGGGTACAGGTTATCTGCAGGCCCGGGATGGCCATGGACTGCCACCAGTCCAGTTCCATGATCCGCCGCAACCCGGTTGCGCGCATGAAGCGCGCGTTGCACAGCGGTGTGACCACCAGCGGGTCATCCCCGCGCCGGGCAATGGCCCGCAGCGTGGGCAGGTCCATGTGGTCGTAATGGGCGTGGGATACCAGTACCACGTCAATGTGCGGCAGGTCAGCCAGCGCCCGGCCCGGCGCACGTACCCGCCTGGGCCCCATGAAGGAAAAGGGCGAGCAGCGCAGGGAGAAAATGGGATCGGTCAGGATGCTCAGCGCCGTGCCATCGGGGCGGGGCAGGCGGATCAGGAACGTACTGTGCCCGATAAAGGTCACCTGCACCGTGCCGGGTGCGGGAATGGCATGCGGGTCGCCGATGGGGACGGGGTTTTCAATCCATGCGGGCCAGTCCGATTTTGGCCGGTTCCACTGCCATTTCAGAATGGACAGCCGCCGCATCCGCCCCGGTGGCGCGGCGTCGGGGCGGATGGCGGGGGGATTGAAAAAGCGGGTGCCATCCGTGTGGTCGCTGGCGGGTAGCGGGGACATGCATGGTCTCCATGGGCGGACGGTGCGTGGCCC
>NZ_VWPI01000135.1 GCF_015155755.1 Komagataeibacter sp. FXV3
GTCGGGGGCCGGGCAACCGGGTGGGTGGTCACGCGCTGTCACATGTAATGGCGGGACATGGCGCGCATGTTCGGCGGGGTAAGGGTAACGGCTTGACGAGATGGCTTGTTCCGTCCCGAAGGTCGTGAGAAGGTGCGTGCCGTGAAAAGCCTTTTTTCCTTGTGCTCCGTGCTGTCCGCCGCCGGGCGGCCCGGGTGCGGGTGGTATGGAAAGAAAAACAAGAAAGGTTGTCGTGTTCAGGCCGTATGTCCGGCCCGATCAGGACAGCAACCATGGCTGTAAGGAGGCCGGTCTCTCATGCGTTCCCTGAATACATCCCCCCTGATGGCACCTGAAGGAGGTGGCGCAATGCCCACCAATATCGATACGCTGTGCATCAATACGATCCGTACGCTGTCCATGGATGCGGTGCAGAAGGCGAATTCCGGCCACCCCGGCACCGCCATGGCGCTTGCCCCCGTGGCCTATACGCTGTGGCGCGATGTGCTGAACTATGACCCGGCCAACCCGCTATGGCCCAACCGGGACCGTTTCGTGCTGTCGATCGGGCACGCGTCCATGCTGCTGTATTCGCTGATCTACCTGGCCGGTATCCGCGATGTGCGCCCCGGCGGGGCCAGTAATGACCGGCCCGCCCTGACGCTGGAGGATATCGAGCAGTTCCGCCAGTTGGACTCGCTCACGCCCGGCCACCCGGAATACCATCACACCGCAGGTGTCGAAACCACGACCGGGCCGCTGGGCCAGGGCTGCGGTAATTCAGTGGGCATGGCAATCGCGGAAAAATGGCTGGCCGAACGCTATAACCGTCCCGGGTTCACGCTGTTCGATCACCACGTCTATACGCTGTGCGGTGATGGCGACAACATGGAAGGCGTCTCCAGCGAGGCCGCGTCCATCGCGGGTCACCTGAAGCTCGGGAACCTGACATGGATCTATGACAGCAACCATATTTCCATCGAAGGTTCGACCAATATCGCGTTTACCGAAAGCGTGCACAAACGCTTCGAGGCCTATGGCTGGCATGTCCTTGAACTGAAGGATGCCAACGATACCGGCGACATGCGCCGCCTGCTGGCCGAAGCGAAGGCCGAAACCTCCCGCCCGACACTGATCATTGTCCATTCCATCATTGGCTGGGGCGCGCCGCACCTTGCCGGGACGGCCGAAGCGCACGGCTCCCCGCTGGGCGTCGAGGAAATCCGCGAGACCAAGAAATTCTACGGCTGGCCGGAAGACAGGAACTTCTACGTGCCCGATGGCGTGCCGGAACACTTCCAGGCGGGAATCGCCACCCGGGGTGCTGCCGCGTCCAGGGCGTGGGATGATCTGTTCAAGGCCTATCGCGCCAAATATCCCGATGAGGCAGCCCAGCTTGATCACATCTTCGCTGGCACCCTGCCCGAAGGATGGGACAGTAACATCCCGGTATTCGATACGGACGCCAAGGGTGTCGCCTCCCGCGCCAGTTCGGGCAAGGTCCTGAACGAAATCGCGAAGAATTACCCGTGGATGATCGGTGGCTCGGCCGACCTGTCGCCGTCCACCAAGACGCACCTGACATTCGATGGCGCGGGTGATTTCCAGCCGCCGCAATGGGGCGGGACCTATGGCGGGCGCAACCTGCATTTCGGCGTGCGCGAACATGCGATGGGATCGATCAGCAACGGGCTGGCGCTGTATGGCCTGCGGGCCTACTGCTCGGGCTTCCTGATCTTCTCTGATTACATGAAGCCGCCCATCCGGCTGTCTTCGCTCATGAAGCTGCCGGTGACCTATATCTTCACCCATGATTCGATCGGTGTGGGCGAAGACGGGCCGACCCACCAGCCCATCGAACAGCTGGCCCAGCTGCGCGCCACCCCCGGCGTGACCGTGCTGCGCCCGGCGGACGCGAACGAGGTGGCCGAAGCGTGGCGCACGCTCATCCAGATCACCGACCGTCCCAGCGTGCTGGCGCTGAGCCGCCAGAACCTGCCCACCATCTGCCGCAAGACCTATGCGCCAGCAACAGGTCTGGCAAAAGGGGCCTATGTCCTTGCGGATACCGACGGGCGTCCCGATGTCATCCTCATGGCAACGGGTAGCGAGGTCGGCCTGATCGTGAAGGCTGCGGAAAAGCTGAAGGCGGATGGCATCGGGGTGCGTCTGGTCTCCATGCCGTCATGGGATCTGTTCGAGGCCCAGCCCAAGGCCTATCGCGACAGCGTCCTGCCGCCCGATGTCACCGCGCGCGTCGCGGTGGAGCAGGCAGCAGGGCTTGGCTGGGACCGTTATACCGGCCTTGCGGGGGAGACGATCGTCATGCACGGGTTTGGCGCCTCCGCCCCGGCGGGACAGCTGGAGGTCAAATTCGGTTTCACGGTTGATGCCGTGGTGGCCGCAGCCCGCAGGCAGGCGGGCAAATAGGCACAATGGACAGGCAGGCGGGACAGTACGTTCCGCCTGCCTTGTTTTTGAAGAAGCAGTATTGGCGACGCGGGGCCTGCCCGCGCTGCCGCAGGCAAAGGAAGCACGGCATGAGTGCGCAAGAATCTGGTAGCGAAAATCCGTTAAAGGAACTGGCCCGCTATGGTCAGTCCCCATGGCTGGACTTCATCCAGCGTTCCTATACCGAAAATGGCAGCCTGAAGAAGCTGGTGGATGAAGACGGGCTGAAGGGTGTGACCTCCAACCCCGCCATCTTCCAGAAGGCCATGGGGCAGGGCACGGATTACGATGCCCAGATCCGTTCGGTGCTGGCGCACCAGGTGCTTGATGCAGGCGCGCTGTACGAACTGCTGGCGGTGGACGATATCCGGGCGGCAGCCAGGGTGCTGTATCCCGTCTATGAACAGACAAAGGGCGTGGACGGTTATGTCAGCCTTGAGGTCTCGCCCTATCTGGCGCGTGACACCAAGGGCACGCTGCATGAAGCGCTGCGTCTGTGGAAGGCGGTTGATGCCCGCAACCTCATGATCAAGATTCCCGGCACTGAAGAAGGCGTGCCCGCCGTGCGCGCCGCCATTGCCGAAGGACTGAGCATCAACGTCACCCTGCTGTTCTCGATCGATGCCTACAAGAAGGTGCTGGAAGCCTACATCACCGGGCTTGAGGACCGTCTTGGCCGTGGCGAGAGTGTGAAGGGCATCGCCAGTGTTGCGTCCTTCTTCGTCAGCCGCATCGATGTGAAGATCGACAAGGAAATCGACGCCCGCGTGGCGAAGGGCGACAAGGACAGCGCCGCGCTGAAGGCGCTGCGCGGCAAGGTCGCGATCGCCAACGCCAAGATGGCGTACGAACACTGGAAGGACGTGACGGCCAGCCCGCGGTGGAAAAAGCTGGCCGATGCCGGCGCCCAGCCACAGCGCCTGCTGTGGGCCAGCACGGGCACGAAGGACAAGTCCTTCAGCGACGTGCTGTATGTGGATGGCCTGATCGGCCCCGAAACCGTCAACACCATTCCCCCCGCCACATTCGACGCCTTCCGTGACCACGGCAAGGTGGCCCCGACCCTGACGCAGGATATCGAGGGCGCGAAGAAGGTGATGACCGAAGCCCGGCGCCTTGGTCTTGACCTTGATGGCGTGACCAAGGTGCTGGTGGATGAGGGTGTCGCCTCCTTCGCTGATGCGTTTGATGACCTGCTGGGTTCGGTCGCGGCCAAGCAGGCGGCGTTCCTTGGCAGGAAGGTGACCTCCACCGCGCTCAAGCTGCCTGCCGACCTTAAAAATGCGGTCGATGCGGAACTGGAGACATGGCGCAGGAAGGGCAATGTCCGCCGTTTATGGGACAGGGACGCAACCCTGTGGACCGGCAAGGACGAGGCAAGCTGGCTGAAATGGCTGGACATCACCGATGACCAGGTGGCCGCCCTGTCGAAATTCGAGGATTTCCAGGCAGAGGTGAAGGCCCGCGGCTTCCGTGATGCGCTGCTGCTGGGCATGGGGGGATCCAGCCTTGGGCCTGAAGTGCTGGCCCAGACATTTGGCAAGCATGAGGGCTTCCCGCACCTGTACGTGCTGGACAGCACGGATCCGCAGCAGGTACGTGACTTTGAGAAGAAAATCGATATCAGCAAGACGCTGTTCATCGTCTCGTCCAAGTCCGGCGGCACGCTGGAGCCGAATATCCTCAAGGCCTATTTCTTCGATCAGGCGAAAAAGGTGCTGGGCGACAAGGTCGGTTCGCACTTCATCACCGTGACCGATCCGGGTTCGCACATGGAAGACGTGGCGAAGAAGGACAAATTCTGGAAAATCTTCTACGGTGAAAAGCAGATCGGTGGCCGGTATTCCGTGCTGTCCGATTTCGGCATGGTGCCCGCAGCCGTCGCGGGCCTGCCGCTGAAGCTGCTGCTGGAATCCGCACAGCGTGGCGAGAAATCCTGTGCCGCGTCCGTGCCACCGGCGCAGAATCCCGGCGTGGTGCTGGGTGCCGTTCTGGGGGTTGCCGCGCGCGATTTCGGGCGTGACAAGATCACCATCATTGCATCCCCCGGCATTTACGACATGGGCGCATGGCTGGAACAGCTTCTGGCGGAATCGACCGGCAAGGATGGCAAGGGCCTGATTCCCATCGATGATGAAACCATCGGCAAGCCGGGTGTGTATGGCACGGACCGGGTGTTTACCTACCTGCGTCTGGCCGAAGATCCGTGCCCGAAGCAGGACGCGGCCTTTGCCGCGCTGGTCGAGGCGGGTGAGCCGGTCGTCACCATCGAACTGCATGAACGCCGTCAGGTGCTGGAAGAATTCTTCCGCTGGGAATTCGCGACGGCTGTCGCCGGTTCGATCATCGGCATCAACGCCTTCAACCAGCCTGATGTCGAGGAATCGAAGATCGAAACCAAGAAGATCACCACCGCCTATAACGAAACCGGCAAGCTGCCGCCGTACGAACCGTTCGCCAAGGATGGCCCGTTCGCCTTCTATGCCGATCCGAAAAATGCTTCGGCGCTGGGTGGCGGCAAGACGGCCGAAGCAATCCTCAAGGCCCATTTCGCCCGTGGCAAGGCAGGCGACTACGTTGCCCTGCTGGCCTATATCGACCGTGATACATGGACGCGCGAATGGATCCAGAAGGTACGCCTGGACCTGCGTGATGCGCTGAAGCTGGCCACGGCCGCCGAATTCGGCCCCCGTTTCCAGCATTCCACCGGGCAGGCCTACAAGGGTGGGCCTGATACGGGCGTGTTCCTGCAGATCACGTGTGATGATGAAGTCAACCTGCCGGTGCCGGGTGAGAAATACACCTTCGGCATCGTCAAGGAAGCGCAGGCCCGTGGCGACATGGAGGTACTGGCCGAACGTGGCCGCCGCGTGCTGCGTGTCCACATCCATGGTGAGCTGAAGGCTGGCCTTGAAAAACTTGGGCAGGATATCGCCCGCGCGGTCTGACCGCATGCTGGCCCGCCCCTTCCGGTGAGGGGGCGGGCTTTTTGATTGTGGTCATTGGGCAATGATCGCCAGGACGGTAGGACTATGGCCCTATCCCCCTTTTCCAGGAGTGTTTGATTATGCAGATTGGTATTGTTGGCCTTGGCAAGATGGGCGGCAACATTTCCATCCGCCTGACCCGTCATGGCCATGACGTAGTGGCCTTTGACCGTGATCCCGCGGTCACGGCAAAGGTATGCGGCCAGGCTGAAGGCAAGCGCTGCATCCCGGCCACCGGACTTGCGGACATGGTGGGCAAGCTGTCCGGCCGCAAGGTGGTCTGGCTGATGCTGCCCGCGGGTGAGGTGACGGAAGCGGCGGTGCAGGAACTTGGCGGCCTGCTGGGCAAGGGCGACATCGTGATCGATGGCGGCAATTCCTTCTACAAGGACGACATCCGCCGCGCTGCCGAACTGATGAAGAAGGGCATCCACTACGTCGATGTCGGCACCTCGGGCGGTGTATGGGGTCTGGAACGCGGCTACTGCATGATGTACGGCGGCACCAAGGACGCCACCGACTATATCGACCCCATCCTGTCGGCCCTTGCACCGGGAATCGGCGATATCCCGCGCACCCCGAACCGTGACAAGCCGGGTTTCGACCCGCGCGCGGAACAGGGCTACCTGCATTGCGGTCCCGCAGGGTCCGGCCATTTCGTGAAGATGGTCCATAACGGCATCGAATACGGCATCATGCAGGCCTTCGCCGAAGGCTTTGACGTGATGAAGTCCAAGAATTCGACCGAACTTGCCGAAGACCAGCGTTTCGAACTGAACATGGCGGACATTGCCGAAGTCTGGCGCCGTGGCAGTGTCGTGTCGTCGTGGCTGCTGGACCTGTCGGCCAGCGCGCTGGCGGGCAATCCCGACCTGTCGAACTACAAGGGCGACGTGGCCGATTCCGGCGAAGGCCGCTGGACGATCGAGGCCGCGATCGAGGAAGCGGTGCCTGTGCCCGTCATCACCGCATCGCTGTTCACGCGCTTCCGTTCACGCACGGGCAACAACTTTGGTGAAAAGATGCTGTCCGCCATGCGCTTCGGCTTTGGTGGTCACATCGAGGGTACGAATAACTGACCTGACACACGGTTGGTAACTGACGGGACGCCGGGGTGCTACGCATTCCGGGTCCCGGCTGTTCCTGGAACAAACGACAGCGCTCAATGACTGCAACCGGAACAGCCGGGGGAGGAATACAGGCGGAAACAGTCCAGGGACAGCATTACAATGGAAAACATCATTGCCTCGGCGGTATCACAGGTTGGCGATCCCGGGCATGAAGCCGCCCCCCGGCGCAGCCCGCCGGGATCGTTTGTCATCTTTGGTGGTGGGGGCGACCTGACGCGTCGCCTGTTGCTGCCCGCCATATACAATCTGGCCTGTGCCGGCTTGCTGGATGACGGTTTCGGTGTCGTGGCGGTTGACCGCGCCGAACTGACCGATGCGCAGCTACAGCGCAATGTCCGCGCCGCGCTGGAGGATTTTGCCGCCCGCCGTGGCGCTGAAGCCGTGACATTGCGTGAGGACGTATGGGCATGGATGCAGCCGCGTATCCGCTACGTGCGCGGCGATTTCGAATCCATGCAGACCTATCAGGACATCGCCGCGACCGTAGGTGAGCAGAACTGCATTTTCTACCTTGCCGTGGCTGCCCGTTTCTTTGGCCCCATCGTGGACCGGCTGGGGGAGACGGGGCTGGTGCGGGAGGGACGGCATACCTTCCGCCGCGTCATCGTGGAAAAACCCTTTGGCAGCGACCTGCCATCGGCCGTGGCGCTGAACGAACGGCTGCTGCATACGCTGACGGAACAGCAGATCTACCGCATCGACCATTACCTTGGTAAGGAAACGGTCCAGAACATCCTTGCATTGCGGTTTTCCAACGGGTTTTTTGAACCCCTGTGGAACCGCCAGAATATCGACCACGTCCAGATCACCGCGGCCGAGACGGTGGGCGTGGAACAGCGTGCGAAATTTTATGAAGGCACCGGCGCCCTGCGCGACATGGTGCCCAACCATGTCATGCAGCTTCTGGCCATGACGGCGATGGAAGCGCCGATTTCGTTCGATGCCGATGCCGTGCGCAATGAAAAGACCAAGGTGCTGGACGCCATCCACCCCCTGCTGCCGCAGGATGTGGTGCGCGGGCAGTACGCGCCGGGAGTGGTGTGCGGCAGGGAAGTGCCCGGTTACCGGCAGGAACCCGGCGTGGACCCCCATTCCCTGACCGAAACCTACATGGCGATGAAGTTCCAGATCGATAACTGGCGCTGGGCCGGGGTGCCGTTCTATGTCCGCACGGGCAAGCGGCTGGCCGCGCGCAAGACCGAAATCGCCATTCACTTCAAGTCGGCCCCCTATGCGCTGTTCCGCGATACGCCGGTGGAAAAGCTGGCCCCCAACATCATGGTCATCCATATCCAGCCGACCGAAGGCGTGACCATGCAGTTTTCGGCCAAGATTCCCGGCCCGTCCGTGCGACTGGGTGGTGTGCGGATGAAATTCGATTATGCCGAATGGTTCAGCGAAGGGCCCAGTACGGGGTATGAGACCCTGATCTATGACTGCATGATCGGGGACGCCACCCTGTTCCAGCGCGCGGATAACATCGAGGCCGGATGGCGCGCCGTGCAGCCGGTTCTGGACTGGGGACAGGATGCGCGCAGCCTTGATTTCTATGCGGCTGGCAGCGAGGGGCCGGAAGCGGCCGACGCCCTGCTGGCCCGCGACCACCGCCACTGGCTGAAGATTGGATGATGCCGATGACCCCACCCGTCACCCCCGCAGGGGACGTCCGCCTTGTCATATCCGATATTGACGGGACCCTGATTACGCCGGAACGCAAGCTGACCCCCGCCGCGCGGCAGGCGGCGGATGATGTGCGCGAAGCTGGCATCAAGCTCAGCCTGGTCAGCAGCCGCGCGCCACGGGGCATGATGCAGTTTGTCAGGGAACTGCGCATCGATACCCCCATTGCGGGGCTGAATGGCGGCCTGATCTGTGATCCCGACGGCACGATCCGCGAACGGCTGTCCCTTGACCCGGAAACAGCCCGGACGGCGGTTGAATTCCTGATCGCCCACGGGGTCGAACCATGGCTGTTCATCGGCCACGACTGGCTGGTGCGCCGTGACGACACGCCGCAGGTCCGTCATGAACGTGACGTGGTGCAGACCACCCCGGTGCAGGTGGACGATTTTGCCGGGCATTATGAAAATGTGGGCAAGATCATGGGGGTGTCAGCCGATCCCGACACCCTGCCGGGGGTGGAACGCGCGCTTGCGGACCTGCTGGCTGGCAAGGCGAGCGTACACCGGTCCTCACCCATTTACCTTGATATTACGCATCCACGGGCGAACAAGGGCTATGCGGCAAAAGAACTGGCAAAACTGCTGGATATTGATATCCGGAATACGGCGTGTATCGGGGATATGAACAACGATATTCCCATGCTGAAGGAAGCCGGGGTCAGCATCGCCATGGGCAACGCGCCCGATAATGTGAAGGCCCATGCCCGTTTCGTGACGCGGTCCAATACGCAGGACGGATGGGCTTTTGCCATGGAAAGTTTTGTATTGCCCCGCGCATAGGCGCGCGGCACAGAAGGGAGAGGCACCATGCCCCAGGACGCAGCCGGAACGCCAGCCAGCCAGATCAGACTGGTTCTGGCCGATGTGGATGGCACCCTGGTCACGAAGGACAAGATCCTGACACCCCGGGCGATCCGGGCTGTCGAACGCCTGCGTGAACGCGGGATCCTGTTCACCATCACCAGCGGCCGCCCGCCCAAGG
>NZ_VWPI01000136.1 GCF_015155755.1 Komagataeibacter sp. FXV3
CACCGGATCAGGTCGCTAGACAAGGGTCTCGGGGGCATGCCCCCGAGACCCTTGCTATTCCATCAACTCCAAGCCATGAAAAACGGGAACTCTCCTTTTGAGTGGATACAAAAAGGGGGGCACGTCACAATGAGCCGAACTTCAGATTCAGGTGACTAGTAGGTCCTAGAGCCACTGGCGACTGGGATTCATCCGATTATCGTTTCCTCGTAACCTTGCCCATAAAACCAGTCCTCTTTCTGGTCAAATTATAGCTTTAATCACCTGTCCGAAAATTGGGGACCACTTCTGTCTGTTGTCAAAGATATTTTTATGTTTGAATGCGATATAAATCACTAAATTAGGATAATATAAAAATGGAATCATCTCTTTTAAGTATATCAAAAATATTTTCAGACAGATTATTTAGAATACCAGATTATCAAAGAGGGTATTCGTGGTCTAATAAACAGTTAAATGATTTTTGGAGTGATTTAGAAAAATTGCAGGAAGGAAAAAACCATTATACGGGTGTATTAACATTGGAATCTGTATCAAGAAATATTTATGATAGATGGGATGATGATAAATGGATAATAGAATCCAAAAGGTATGAACCATTTTTTATAGTTGATGGTCAGCAGAGGATGACTACAATAATAATATTAATACAAACTATTATTGAATATATGAAAAATGACACTAAAATAAATTATACAGAAAAGAAAGATATTCAAAGAAAATTCATTTTTGATTCAAAAAATGAAGGAATATCACGATCTTATATTTTTGGATATGAAAGAGATAATCCAAGCTATAATTTTCTTAAGAAAGAAATTTTTTTAGAAAATATTGATGATAACCTTGAAGAAACTATATACGCACAAAACTTAAAAACAGCAAAAGATTTTTTCACAGCAAAAATATCGAATATAAGTAATTCAGAGGTAGAAAAAATTTATACAAAAATAACACAAGGGTTTTTGTTTAATATATTTACTATATCTAATGATATTGATGTTTGTATAGCATTTGAAACCATGAATAATAGAGGAAAGCCATTATCTCACTTAGAATTGTTAAAAAACAGATTGATATATGTTTCAACCCAACTTAATTCTAACAATACTGAAAAAGATAAGCTGAGAAGAAATATAAATTCATGCTGGAAATCAGTGTATCATAATTTAGGTAAGAATAAAAACAATCCGTTATCCGACGACCTTTTCTTAATGACTCATTGCGAAATTTATTTTTATGAAACTCTAAATGGTAGTGATAAGCTATACAGGTTTTCTCTTGGTGGTGAGGTGGAGAGTTACTCTGAATTTTTACTAAATAATATTTTCAATCAAAAAAACATATCACCTATTAGTTTAAAAAAAGGATCATTTAGAATAAGCTTGAATTCTGTAAATGACTATGTTCAATCAATGAAAGATGTAGTTGAAATATGGTATGATATATTAAATCCAGCTCTTTCTAAATATGACGATAGCATAAAGATATCGCTAATTAGGTTAAATCATATTGGGATGGAAAGATTTTTTGCATCAGTTCTTGTTTTTATGAAATACATGGAAAACGATGAATATATATCTAAAGTGATGAGTGAAATGGAGCGTGTAATATTTATATTGTCTATAATTAAATATAGATATGCTGTTATGAGTAATAATTCTGTACGTAAAGGATTTTTAGATATAGCGATGGAATTAAAAAATGGTAAATTAAAAGAAGAAGATATTAGTGTAAAAATAAGAAAAATATCCTCAGATTTATCGTCAAACGGGGATTTTTCTAAATCATTGCCGGAGTCATTAAGGTGGTCTGGAGGGTTTTATAATTGGGATACAGTTAGGTATGTTTTGTTTGAGTACGAAATGTATTTAAAGTCTCAGACTAGAAACTCTCGAGAAAAAATATCATGGGAAGAATTTAAAAACCCAGAATCTGATTTCATATCGGTTGAGCATATTTACCCACAACAAGCCAGAAACATATATTGGACATCAAGGTTTGGAAAATATACTCAAAAACAGAAGGAGGCTTTGAGGAATTCTATAGGTAATTTACTGCCATTATCTAAATCAAAAAACTCTTCTTTGTCTAACAAACCGTTTCTTGATAAGGCCAGAGGGGATGATGGTAAATATGTGTCTTACCAATATGGATCATATTCTGAGATAGAAGTTTCAAAAGAAGACGAGTGGACTGCACAAAAAATAGTAGAAAGAGGAATGAGAATAATTAATTTCATGGAAAAAAGATGGGACTTAAATTTTGGAACAGATTTACAAAAAAAGAAAATACTAGGTGTTGATTTTGTAAAATAAAAAATTCAAATTTATAATTTTTATTTACACATTACACTTTTTATAAAGTGTATGGGCGCTATGATCTTTTAGGTATTGAATAACAGAACGGACTGCATAGCCATTTATGATGAGCATGATGCAGTCTGTCTTTTCCGATACCGCATGGTCTGTCTGGGAGCCTTTGATCGAGGAAGTCAGCTCGAAAGGTAAGACACCGCCAAAGAACCTACGGCGAATGATATCCGCGATTTTCTGGCGTCATCAGAACGGCGCGAAATGGCGCGACATACCAGATGAGTTCGGTTCCTGGTGGATTGCCGCACAACTGTTCATTCGCTTGTCGAAGCTAGGTGTGTGGCGTAAGCATCCGGTAGAAGCCGCCTTGTAGGCTGATAGGACCGGATATCTCTTCTGTGCATGGACGATTTTATCGAGAATGAACACGAGACGGTCGCAGCGAATGTCGCAGCGACTGCCCGGAGAAACCATGCAGCAATCGAGATTGTGGGGGAACGCCGCCGGGCCTATACGCCGGCCTTTCGCTCCCGGGTTGTAAAAGCCTCGTTTGAAAGCGGGCTCTCCATTCGTGAAGTGGCCCGCCAGCATGGGATCCATGTCAGTCTTCTCTATCGCTGGCGGCAGGAATGCCGTCGGCGCAGCAGACGGCCCGAAGATGGACCCCTTGTGCCTGTCAGACTGGCAGAACCGGTTGCGCAGGAAGGTCAGGCGCCAGGCCAGATGGAAATTACATTCCGCGATGGCAGCATCCTGCGTTTTGGTCACGATGTTCCACCCGAGAGGGTTGAACGCCTGATCATGCTGCTGCGGCGATGATCCCGGTTCCATCGGGCGTTCGGGTGTGGCTGGCGACGGGAACGACCGATATGCGCCTTGGCATGCCGGGCCTGGCACTGCGGGTGCAGGAGGCACTGGGTCGTAATCCGCATGCTGGTGATCTCTATGTGTTCCGGGGGCGACGCGGGGATCTGATCAAGGTTCTCTGGCACGACGGGCTGGGCATGTCGCTCTACGCCAAACGGCTGGAACGCGGCCGGTTCATCTGGCCGTCACCGGCGGATGGTGTGGTGGCTCTTTCCGCTGCCCAACTCGGCTACCTGCTGGAAGGGATCGGCTGGAGGCACCCGCAACGCACATGGCGGCCGGAACTGGCAGGCTGAACGCATTTTTCGGTACACAGCAGGGCCGATCCATGCTGTCATGGGCAGTATGGAGACCGGGATATCGGAGATCGATCGCCTGCGGGCGGCTCTGGCAGCGTCCGAGGTGGCCCGTCAGGAGGCTGAACGGCGCGCAACGGGTGCCGAGGCGATGGTCGCGCATCTGAAATTGCTGATCGCAAAGATGCGGCAGGATCGCTTCGGTGCGTCCTCTGAGCGCGGCCGACGCCCGCTTGAGCAGTTGGAACTCGAACTCGAGGATCTGGAAATGGCGATCGCCGAAGACGATCCCGCCAACGCGCCAGAGACCATGGCCAGGGCATCGGAAACGGATGTTGAGCGGCAGCGCCCGGCGCACCAGCCATTCCCTGCGGCTCTGCCGCGTGAAAGGGGCGTTATCCCAGCCCCTGTGCAGTGCCCATGCTGTGCCTCATCCCGTCTGGCAAAACTGGGCGAGAGCATGACCGAGACGCTGGAAGTCGTCCCCAGACAATTCAGGGTAATCCAGACGGTGCGAAAGAAATTCTCCTGCAGGGGCTGCGAGAGCATCACGCAGTCACCCGCCCCCTTCCATCCGATCGCCCGGGGCCCCGCCGGGCCATGACTGCTGTCGACGATCCTGACCGGCAAGTTTGCCGATCACCTGCCGCTGAACCGCCAGAGCGCGGCCTTTGCCCGCGAAGGGATCGATCTCGACACCTCCACGCTGGCTGACTGGGTGGGTGCCAGCACCGCCGCCTTGGCGCCGCTGATCGCGCAGATCCGCGCCCATGTGCTGGCGGCACAACGGCTGCATGGCGACGACACCACCGTACCAGTGCTGGCGAAAAGCCGCACCGTGACCGGGCGATTGTGGACCGATGTCCGCGATGACCGGCCATGCGGCGGCCCCGCACCGCCTGCGGCCTGGTTCCGCTACTTCCGTGACCGCAAGGGCGAACATCCCATGGAGCATCTCGCCGACCGGAGCGGTATCCTGCAATCCGACGCCTATGGCGGCTACAACCGGCTGTTCGACGCCGACCGCAAACCGGCACCGGTCATGCCGGCGGGCTGCTGGGCGCATGCCCGACGCGGCCTGTTCAGGCTGGCCGAACTCGGCCGCGCACCTCTTGCCGTGGAGGCCGTGCGCAGGATCGACGCAATCTTTGAGGCTGAGCGCGCCATCAATGGCGCAACGTCGGCGCAGCGTCTCGCTGTGCGACAAGAAAGCATCGCTCCCATGGTCGACGGCCTGCTCGCCTGGATGCGCGAAAGTTGCGCCCGCCTGTCGAAGAAGACCCCCGTTGCCACAGCCATGGCCTATATCCTGCGCAGGCCAGAGAGTTTTACCCGGTTCCTCTCCGACGGACGGATCTGCCTGACCAACAATGCCGCTGAACGCGCGCTGCGCGGCATCGCCCTTGGCAGGAAAGCCTGGCTGTTCGCCGGTTCCGATCGGGGCGGCCAGCGCGCGGCCGATATGTATTCCCTCATCGTCACCGCAAAGCTCAACGACGTCGATCCCCAGGCCTGGCTCGCCGACGTTCTCGCCCGGATCAACGACCAGCCCGTCTCACGCCTGCACGAACTGCTCCCCTGGAACTGGAAAAACACCCGTCACGCCAATCATACACAGGCGGCCTGACGCATGCCTGTGGTCCTCGCCGGATGCTTACTGTGTGGCAGCGCCTTTTATAAAAGGTCAAACTCATCGTTGCCGGGGTGGCCAGTAGTGCTGTCGTCGTCGGGTGGCGATACGGGATCGTCTTCGCCCGGCTCATAAATCTGCACCGGCTCGCCGTCGAAATCCGGGTCAGAGAAGTGATTGGTCACACCGCGAAAATCCATGAGGGTGGGGAAGAACTTGCGAGTATCCTCATGCACGCGGATGCCTCGCCCGACGATCTGCTTAAACTCGCTCATCGAGCCAATATCGTGGTCCAGCACGATCAAGCGGCAGGTCTGGGTATCAACGCCTGTGGAGAGCAGCCCCGATGTTGTGACCAGCACCGGATAGCGGCTTTCCGGGTCGATGAAGTTGCCAAGCTGTGCCTGGCCTTCGGGGTCGTTGCCCGTGATCCGTATGACGTAGCGCGAATTCTCCGCTACGAGATCCGCGTTCTCGTTTATGAGGGCCTGCCGCATGTTCGCGGTCGATACAGAAGACGATTGTCTTCTGATAGCGGTCACCGCCCTCTTTCAGAAATTCGGTGACTTTGCGCGCGACGAGCTTGGTGCGCTCGTCCATGGAATGCGAAGCCATCGCCATTCGACGCAAACACGAAGGGGATGTCGAGGGTTCCCCCCAAAGTTGTCGGCTCTATTGGATTGAGAGTGATAACGTCGCAAGGGGTGGCAGACCCATGACCTGTTACACTATGGGTAATAGTGTAACAGGCCGGGCCTGAAACCGGCCGGCCTGTCCCGCGATTGCGGCGGTTTTCCTGTCCGGGTCGGGCGACATGTGTTACACTTTTCGGGACATCATGCCCAGACCTGCCCCGAAGGCCCCTGTCCGGCCGCCTTGCCAGTTATCGCTGTTCCCCGAAACGGCGGCGCTGGTGCGCGTGGACCCGGCCATCAACTGCTGGCGCTTCTACCATCTGTCGCTGCAGCCCGACCTGTTCGGCGGCACCGCCCTGGTGCGGCAGTGGGGGCGGATCGGGACGGCTGGCCGGCAGGTCTGCGAACTGCATCATGATGCCGGGCAGGCGCTCGACGCCCTTGCCCGCCAGCTCCGGGCCAAGCGCCGGCGGGGCTACCGCGACAGGGCAGCCGGATGAGCAGCACCCGAAAACCGGGACAGCGGGCGACCCCGGCAGGCGCCCCCGGCGGGATGCAGCTGTTCGACCGCGACGGGAGCCGCAAATACCTCACGGTCGCTGAGCGGGCGCGCTTCCTGCGCGCGGCCGAGCAGGCGCCGCGCGAGGCCCGCACGCTGTGCATGACCCTGGTCTGGTCGGGCTGCCGCCTGTCCGAAGCCCTTGCCCTGACGGCGGACCGGGTGGACTTGGCCGGCGGCGTGCTGGTGTTCGCCACGCTCAAGAAGCGCCAGGACGGGATCTATCGCGCCGTGCCGGTGCCCCCCGCCCTGCTCGAGGCCCTGGACCTGGTGCATGGCATCCGCGAGGCCCAGCGCCGGCGGGGCCGTGGAGCGACCGTCCGGCTGTGGCCCTGGTCCCGCATGACCGGCTGGCGGGCGGTACACGCGGTCATGGACGCCGCCGGCCTGGCCGGCCCGGCCGCGTCCCCCAAGGGCCTGCGCCATGCCTTCGGCGTCGCCGCCGTCTCCAGCGGCATCCCCCTCAACATGGTGCAGAAATGGCTCGGTCACGCCCAGCTCTCCACCACCGCCATCTACGCCGATGCCGTCGGCGCCGAGGAGCAGGATATCGCACGGAAAATGTGGGGGTAATGCATTTTGTGAAGATGAAATCGGATTGCACAGATATATATAGGCGCTTATCATGATAAGCGTATAAGATCTTATATGGAGATATGATATGTCTACTGATATGACTCGTTGGACGGTTTCAATCTCCCGCGAAACCGACATCACCGTACGTAGTTTCCTGGCGCAGCGCGGCATGAAGAAAGGCGACCTGTCTCGCTTCATCGAGGAGGCGGTGCGCTGGCGTGTGTTCGACAGGACAATGGCGGAAGCCCGGAGTGGGTTCGCAGATATGGAGCCGGACGCCCTAGAGGACCTGATCGGCGAGGCCGTGACCGCTACGCGGGCAACGGACAGGGCCAGCTAAGGCGTGCGTCTAGTCATCGATACCAATCTTCTCATCAGTGCCTTGCTTTCTGAAAAATCCCTGCCAGCGCATCTGCTCAGGCTATGGCGGGCAGGACAATTCGATCTGCTGACTTCTACCGAGCAGCTAGATGAGTTGCGGCGCGTGACACGGTATCCTAAGATCCGTTCCCGTCTGCCGCCCACCCTCGCCGGCCGTCTGGTCAATGAAGTCCGGGATTTAGCTGTTCTCATTGTAAATCTTCCTGCTGTGGCAGCTTCTCCGGATCCGGATGACGATTATCTTTTGGCGTTGGCATCCGCTGGGAAAGCCGATTTTTTGTTAACGGGCGACAAGCGCGATATTCTGGACCTGCGGGTTTATGATGGTGTGAAGATCATCACAGTAAGAGCATTTCTGGTCATGCAGGGGATCATGCCGTGAGTGTGGCTAATGGTTCTATCCCAGCAGAAGCCGAGTGCATTAGGATGCGATATAAATTCTAAGCGAATATGCAACTAAGCGACTATGCGATTAAAGTTGTTTGCTACTAAACGAATAAGCTATATGAAAAGCATAGTCGCTTAGTAGGAGACATCATGCAGACTTGGGCCGTGATTGCGCAGAAAGGTGGGCAGTCGAAAACGACGATTGCAACGGCTTTTGCTGTCGAAGCCGCCAGTGAAGGCGCAGCGGTTGTGATTCTTGATGCTGACGATCGGCAAGGATCAGCTCTCTATTGGTCTGAGAGACGAGAGGCTGATGACGTAATGGTGAAAGATAGCAGTGTTGCAGGATTGCCTTTGCATGTTTCGCGAGGACGTAAGAGTGGAAAGCTGGATCTCATCATCATTGATACGCCAGCAAACTCAAAAGACATTGCTATGTTGGCGGCAGAACAAGCTGACTTCGTAGTGATCCCAGTCGCTCCGCGTGGGTTGGATGTTCATTCTGTGCTGCAAACCATAAAGCAGGTTCAGCAAGCAGGAACACCTTTTGCTGTGATTCTTACCCAGGTTCCTTACCAAGGTTCAGAAGGGAAAGATGCTCGAGCGGGCTTCATCGCTAAAGGCGTCACTATGTTCGATACAGAACTTCATTTTCGTAAGGATTTTTATAGAGCAACACCGATTGGGAAAACCGCTGCCGAATTGGATCCAGATGGTAAGGCCGCAGCTGAACTACGCTCTGCTTATGCTGAGGCTAAGCGACTAAGCGGTTATGCGAATAAACCACTAAGCGAGATAGTATGATGGTGAAACCCAAGAAAGCATCGGCATTAGCCGGCATTTTTGAGGAAGAAAGTGCCCCTGTATCTCCGACGGTTGTAGCGGAAAATGTGCCTAAAGAGGCTACTACCCGATCACCTCTTGATGGGAACGCACCTTCGCCACGCAAGAAAAATAGTCATCCTGGCAAAAAACCGGTTTTGATCCATATCCCAGAGGATATGCACCGTACACTCCGTCAGCTGAGTGTAGAGGAAGGTGGAGAACCTTTGACGGTTATTACCGAGCGTTTATTGCGCCAATATCTAGTGCAGCGAGGACACACTAGGTTTGCACCATGAGTAAACGGCGTGATCCGAACCCCGAGTTCGACTTTTTTATTCCGTTAATGAATGATCTTCCGTTGAAAGATCAGCGGGAAGTGATGGAGCGGCCATTTTTCTCACTTCAGAAACGTAAACGTCTTAAGCCAATTGAATATCGCAGTCCAAATGGCGAAGCATGGGTGAAAGTTGAAGCCATGCCAGCTTATGGCATGGCGACAATATGGGATGCCGACATTCTTGTGTGGGCTGCTTCCGTATTAAATCGGATGAAAGAGCAGGGGATCAATGATCTTCCGCGAACGCTTACAACAACAACCTATGATTTGTTGCGCGGCATTCGACGGGGAACAGGGGGACGTGCTTATCAGGAATTGCAAGCTGCTCTTTCGCGTCTAGAAACAACATCCATCCGTACATCATTACGGGCACCTAAGCGCCGTAATGAGGCTCAGTTTGGATGGTTGGATGGATGGACGCTGGAAGTAGATCCAGACACAGATCAGCCGCGTGGAATGACGATCACCCTATCAAACTGGGTTTATGAAGGCATTGTAAGTGAGCGATCCTTGCTGACAATGCATCAGGATTATTTTCTTTTATCTGGTGGATTAGAGCGGGCCCTCTATCGGATCGCACGTAAACATGCTGGTCAGCAGAGAGGTGGGTGGATATGCCGTGTCGAGGTGCTGCATGAAAAAACAGGTAGCGATGCGCAGCCTAAAGAATTTAATCGTATGCTGCGGAAGATCATCGAAGCAGACCAACTTCCGGATTACACCATGTCGTTGACTCAGACTGTTGAAGGCACACCGGCAGTGATGTTTCAGTTGCGAGGTATTGAGGCAGCGACTGAGCTGCATAGGAAGCTCGAAAAAGAAAGAGAGCGCGTAGAAGCAGATCGTCGGCGTGCTGAAGAGGTGGATGGGTTGATGGATCGTTTGTCACGAGGGCGGCCTCGTTAAACTATCGTGGTTTCACCCACCCAATGAGTTCTCTCTGTAGTCAAAATGAGAGTTACTACGACTCGAAACCACTCAAGCTATAGGGAATGTTGCGTTTTCCTGTGGATAAGTATGGTCAACTGTCGTGGTTTCACCCACCCAAGCATCGTGGTTTCACCCACCCAAGCATCGTGGTTTCACCCACCCAAACACGTGGTTTCACCCACCGCCCGTAACCGTAACAGACTGTTATCAATCGTGTTTTCATAGGTTTTTTAGTGCTTAACTCTTTTAACTATATATTTTAACAAAATTCTTAACAAAAAAGCACCGCCTCTTGGGGGCTCCGCCCCCGCCGACTCGCGGCCTACGGCCGCCCCGATCGCGCTATGCGCGATCTCCCACCCGGCATCCCCCTGCTCGCCCTTTCAGGGCTGCGCTAAACGGACACGCCTACGGCGCGAAATCATAATCTGACGATGCGTTCCCGCATCGTCTCACCACCAGCACCTTTCTCTCCCGCGTCGGCGCCTTCGGCGCCCTACGGGGCTCCCGCTCCGCGCTCGCCCGACGCCTACAACACCAGAAGAACCGGGCAAGACCGTAATCTGCTCAAGACGCGCCGGTGTTCAGGCGATCATTCAGCAGCTCACGTGTCGCAGCATGCCCACCAGACGCCACAGGATGGCCGTACAGGCGTTATTGTGTGTGGTGGCTAGTTGGTGTGGGCGATAACGGGAATTTCGCTTTGTGCGGCCTCCCTGGGTGCTCTGCGGGCCTTGTCGGGGATTGATAGGCTGGCCAATGCATGTTCACGTCATAAGCGCGGATGGGGAAGCGGTGATTGAAATTGACAGGAAAGCCCGACTGATACGGGCAGGTGGCATGAAAGATAAGGTCATACAGGAAGCCCTTGTCATCGTACAGGACCACGCTGAGATGCTGGCTGAAGCATGGAAAAAGATACATGGCGAATGACATGAACTATCAGGCCGCTCGTGAAACAGACGCACTTCATAGAGCGGCAATTCCTCATGCGGTCTCCGCACGGTTTATCCGTGCTCGCCGCGCCCTTCACGTCACGCTCTCCAACGGTGTTGAGATGAGCGTGCCTGTGGATCTGATACAAGATCTGCAGGACGCTTCTCTGAATGATCTGGCCGAGATCGAGATCACTCCGCTAGGTAATGGCCTTCACTGGCCCCGTCTCGACGCCGATGTTCTGGTCGAAGGTCTGATCCACGGTATCTACGGTTCCCGAAGCTGGATGGCAGCACAGATGGGACGCATAGGCGGATCGTCCGCCAGCCCGGCAAAGGCGGCGGCCGGAATGGTGCCAAGGGCGGTCGGTCGAAAAAGGTAGCGATAAGACACGGTAACGACCCATGAGCGCGAAGCATATGAAAACGGTCTCTGCTCAAGGCATTATGGGGTGTGGACGCCAGCATGCTCTCCCGGTTGAGTATGACTGCGCGGGACGTGCGCATTGGCGGCTTGGCGTGCAGATCGTGCGGTGCCCTCAAACAATGAGTTCCTGCTCAACCAGGGTCTGTTGGGAATTGTACTTTTTCAAAGTCACCAAATGTGATTCAAAATCCGTATGGATCGCTTCGTACTGACAGACGCCCAATGGGCGAAAATGGAACCGCTGTGCCTTGGCAAGAAAACGGATCGGGGGCGTAGCGGGCAGGACAACCGTCTTTTTATCGAGGCGGTCTTATGGATTGCCCGGACCGGCAGCCCATGGCGGGACCTTCCGACGTATTTCGGGCATTGGAACTCGGTCTATTCCCGCTACAGCGACTGGATGAAAGCCGGTGTTTTCAAACGGCTTTTTGAAGCTGTTTCTGACGAGGCCGACATGGAATATGCGATGATCGACGGCACGGTGGTCCGGGTTCACCGTCATGGTCAGGGCGCAAAAGGGGGACCCGAAGTCAGGCGATAGGACGCAGTGTGACGGGATGGTCCACCAAGATCATCGCCATGACGGACGCCCTGGGCAATCTGGTCCGCTTTACGCTTATCCCCGGCCAGCATTACGACACGGTCGGGGTGGCGCCGCTTCTCGAACCGGCTGATTTCGAGGGACTTCTTGCCGACAAGGCGTTCGATGTCCACTGGATCATGGACACCATACGCGCGCAAGGGGCCCGCGTGGTCATTCCCCAGCGTCGGAACCGCCTCGACAGGCGACCTTTCGATGGAGCCCTGTTCAAGGCGCGCCATCTCATCGAGAACTTCTTCTGCAAGCTCAAGGAGTTCAAGCGCATCGCCATGCGAAGCGACAAGACCGACAGATCATTCGCAGCAATGATTTATCTCACCGCCGCAATCATCAATTCGCGTTAATTCCCAACAGGCTCCAGAAACATTAAACCTGAGCGCTCATTGTGTGTTACATGTAACGGGGAGGATGCACCATGACCCCTGTTGCCATTCGCGTAAAGAAGCGTCGAGACACGCTCCGCAAGGCTGGACTGCGCCCTGTCCAAATCGGGGTTCCCGATACACGGGCAAAGGGGTTTGACGAGGAATGCCGCCGGCAGGCCATGCTGGTAGCCCTGGCTGACGCGCATGAGCCAGATATTGCCTCTTTCCTCGATGCCGCTGCCGCCGATCTGGATGGCTGGGAGGCATGAAGCGAGGCGACTTTGTAACCGTTGCCCTGCAGAGCGATCTCGGCAAACCCCAGCCTGCATTGGTGGTGCAGGCTGATCGGTTCGACATGACAGCTGCCGTGACCCTTCTGCCCCTCTCCAGCGCCCTTGTAGACGCTGCCCTGTTTCGCCTGACAATCCGACCCGATGAGCACAATGGGCTACGTAAGCCATCACAGGTCATGATCGACAAGCCAACCACTATCAACCGCGAAAAGGTTGGCCCGGCTTTCGGGATCGCCAGCGATACCCTCATGCTGTCTGTCAGTCGGGCGCTCGCCCTTTTCCTCGGACTGGCATAGGCCCATCCTTCCCCAGGGGCATTTGCAGGTTATGTTGTGGCGTCAATTGCTGCCTGAACCTTTGCCAGATCGGCTTTCAGGATCACAAGCACCTGATCGGCCGGGACAGCGGGTTTCGTGCTGGCCCGGGCCTGGCGAATTGCAACCCTTTTGGCAGCCAGTTCATTGGAAATGATCAGTCATGATCATGTCTCCATTGCCAGATATTGCTTCGACAGCAACCGCTGTCGCAGCAATAGACCTTCAGCGAGAGCTATGTCCCACATCATATGGTTTCTGCTGAACAGGGATGAGGTCGTGTGCTGGAAGCTGGATTGCGTGCACGGTTCATATAGCGTCTTCAAACATCCGTCGCGGCCAGGAATCGTGGTTGTTCCTCATCCCAGAAGGGATCTGGGCACCGGGTTGGTCGCCGCCATCCGCAAGCAGGCGGGCATAATGATACGACCATCGTTGATGAGATCGACAAAAGCTGTTTTCTTGCTCATTCAGCTTAACCTAACTAAGTTGATTTGGCTAAGCCAAAGGGGTGCCCCATGCGAACCGTTAATATCCATGAAGCCAAGACGCACCTGTCCCGGCTGATCGACGCTGCAATGAAAGGCGAGAGCTTTATCATCGCCAAGGCCGGTAAACCGGTTGTACGGGTGAGCCCTATCTCCGCTCCGGAACAACAGCACAAGCAACGCCTGGGCTTCCTTGCAGGCAGGATGCAGGTGCCGGACGATTTCGATCACATGGGACAGGACGAGATCGGTTCGCTGTTCGATGGGCAGGCATGAGGCTTCTGCTCGATACCCATCTGCTCCTCTGGGCGGCTGGAGAACCTGAGAAACTCTCCGCTGACGCCAGGGCTCTCATGGAAAATCCGGAGAACATGCTGGTGTTCAGTGCCGCCAGTCTGTGGGAAGTCACCATCAAGGCCGGGCTCGGCCGGGCAGACTTCCAGGTGGATCCGCACCTGTTGCGGCGCGGCCTCATCGAGAACGATTACGAGGAACTGCCTGTTACCAGCCAGCATGCCGTGGCGGTCGGACAACTTCCCGATGTCCATCGCGATCCCTTCGACCGTATCCTGGTCGCCCAGGCCACGGTGGAGGGCCTGCTCCTCCTGACCCATGATCCATTCGTGCAGGCTTATTCAGGTCCCATCATGACCGTCTGAGCGTTGAAACCGGATGATCGCGGATGGCACGCATCGTTGTTGGCTTATCCGGGTTTCTTCCAGGCTTTTACGACACGCCCCAGCAGGGAGGTATTGCGGACTGGTGAGAAGCCCAGTTCTTCTTCCATGGCCAGCAGGTCCAGCTTGACCGTATCCGCGATACGGCCCTTGAAGACGAATTCCGGCACGGATTTTTCGAATGCCACAGCCTGGCGAATGTCACCGCCAAAACGCACCCGCATGAAACGTTTGTCCCGTGACAGGATGATGTTTTCAGGGTGGCTTCCGATCATCTCGACAAGGATGCGCTGGAACTGGATGGCCCGCATTGCCTGATAGGTCCGGTACGAGAGCGGACAGGCCCAGTCGGGGCGGGGAGAGACGTGCTGCTCCAGCAGGGAAAGCAGGATGCGTGAGGAGATGGCGAAGGCATCCGGAATGGTCTTGCCCGCACCCTGATCCATCTCGATCCGCATGGCGCGGATCTGGGGGAGCATGAGGGTCAGATACTGGCGGTAAAGGGCGGTGCCGATCTCCTTTTGCAGGCGGCGGGGGCTTTCCGTCTGGAGCGCACGACTGTCGGGCAGGGAGGCATCGATATGGCAGGTCACCATCCGCTTGGTAAGATCGGCGGAAATGCTGGTGACATCCTTGTTGGTGGTCAGTACAATCGGGGCATAGCGTTCGGCCATGTCATGATCGGTACGGACCATGTCCGGCACGTATTTGCCCATCCGGTCAGGAGTGACATCGTCGATCAGCAATGGAATGGCTCCCAGCCCGAAGCGCAGGGCCAGCGCACGTTGTGCGGTAAAGTCCGATGAGCGGATGCTCTTGACGATCCCGAACATGGATTGTGCGATGATTCGCGTGAACAGGGTCTTGCCCCCGCTGGAGCGGCCATACAGCACGGCATAGGGAGGATAGAGCCACGGGTCGATATGGTTGATGACGGCTCCCTGCCGCAGGAAAGCGGCAAAAGGCGCCATATAGAGCCAGACCAGAAAAGCCCAGTAGGACGCCATGGCACTCTGGCTGTTGCCATAAAACGCCGCGAAACTGCTGATATAGGCGACCAGTATGCGCGCATCCCGCGCGACCTGCGCGGCTGGTATGGTCTCCTTTTCCGACAGCCATAACCGGTCATTCAGATGGACTTCGCCCGTCCGGACCGACAGGATCGCGTGTGGGATGTCATCTGCCGGACGATCCGGTGCGGGCAGGTTGTTGCGGGCATGCAGGAAGGTCGAGACCGTTCGGGGCGTGACAAGGGCTATGCCCTTGCGGTTCATGGGCAGGGGCACGGTTTCCAGTTCCTGCCGCAGGCGCTGAGCCATGCGCAGGGCCGTGGCGGAAAAGCCGTCCGGCATGGGGATGCCGCCCTGTTCGACATGCGCAAGCCCGGCCCGGATGGCCCGGACGATGGGCACGTCCTCGTAGGGGATCGGGTCCGTCGGGATATCCGCCTGACCTGTTTTCGCAGTGGGAGAAACGCCGATCAGGATTTCGTCTTCAATTGGCACGCTCTGTTTGTAATCGCGTTGGTAATAGTCTTCGAACACGTGCCATGCGGTTGGGTCATCAAAGGTGATGATCACTTCGTGCTGGCGGGCATGGAAGGCGGACAGGCTGAGATTGGCGGACCCCGTAACCACCCGGTGGCCATCGGAGCCGGACAGAAGGTAGAGCTTTTCATGACTGGGGCGGCCGGTCATTAGCCGGAAGCGCAGCGTGCCATTGTGCAGGCGCGGCAGGAAGAGGCTGCTGCGTGACCCGAGAAGCTGGCGCAAGCCTTCCACAAGGGATTTCTGGTCAGCCAGGCAGTCCCGGAACCCATAGGCTTCAAAAACCTGGCTGGCCTGGACAAGGGCCAGGTGGGTTTTGGTCAGGATATGCTCGGCGCCGAAGATGATTTCCATGTCTTCGAACTGTTCGGCAAGGTCGAGCAGGAATTCCAGAGAACTGGAAAAGGTAATGGCCCGAAGCGTGGAAAAACCTGCGAACACGTCCTGCCAGTTCTGCTGAGCATGCGCGTCCAGTCGGGCCTGAAAGACAGTCAGGGGCGCAGGCTGTCGTGAGGGCAGGTCTGAAAGCAGATCCGTCATGCGGGGCTCCGGCAGGCATGAAGGGGATGAGACCACCTACGATTGCGCGACTGAGGACCAGCGTGGGATCACGATAGGGAGAAATGTCATTTTTTCGGCGTCAGGTGATGCTTGTTGCCACACGGCGGTTGAGGGCGGTGGATACGTGAAGCATATGCCCATACAGAGTAGATTTCGATAGAACGGGAAAGAATGGAATTCGCATGAAAGGAAGCCATGCACAGGCTTCCTTTCATGCCGATCAGGTGACGCTATGTCTGAGGCCATGAAAAATCGGCATGGGCACCCATGGCCTGGAAAAACCATGCCGGGTCACGGTCCGGCATGCTCTCCTGCTGTTTCCTGAAAGCCGTCTTGTTCGTTCGAATGAAAAAATCATTGAGGTCTGCATCGATCAGTCCCTCATCCTGGAAAGCATGACAGATCTCCCGGGCATAAAGAACCGGGCAGACCACTAGAATATCGTCGTCATGTGTCACGGTCCGAAAGAGCGCCTGGAAGTCCCCGTTGCGGAACATGGTCAGTGTGACCTGTTGCTGGTGTCTGGTCAGGCGTGACAGGGACAGAAGATCGCTGATCGCGACCCAGGGTAGATCAGGTCGCCCGGACGGTGGCGCGAAGAAGCGCAGGGGCAGGTTCCTGAAGTCGGCCGCATGCAGGAAAGCAGGAGCGGGTTGAAGCATGGAATCTTTCTCACGATCATGCCGGCCAGAAGCAGCCGGATCGCGAAAGGCTGGATGACCGTCATGCGACCAGGCATAAAAAAACATCTCCATTCGAATTGTCTTCAGCAGCGGGATCCAAGCGGGTGGGGGCTTCCCAAGGAGCACTTATTAATGGCCCCTTTTTCATGCTGCCCGCACCAACGGTGCAATGGTGTATGAGAGCGCGAAATCCAAGGGGGACACTGGAGGGACTGCTAGAGGGACCGTTACGGGGGTAGACGTGGGGACAGAACGGGGACTGTGCGGGAACAGTTGGACTCTAATGACGTTGCATTTATGTAGACAAATGTCTGTCTTCTTCGCATGAAGGTTGCGGGTTTGGACTGGGATGACGGCAACTGGCCGAAATGTGGCAAGCATGGCGTCTCCCGTGCGGAAATCGAGCAGGTCCTGCTGGGAGAACCTGCCGTCATGGCTGATCCTCATCCCGGTGAGCCCCGTATGCGGACCATTGGCAGGACTAAAGCCGGGCGTCACGTCTTTCTGGTCTTTCATGTTCAGGACGGTCAGCAGTCAGACCCGGTTACGTCCCATCAGTGTCCGCTACATGCATCAGAAGGAGATCGATCACCATGAGCAGCAAAAACAGATCCATGCCCTCGCTGCACAGTGATGAAGCGGCCGAAGATTTCGTCGCGACAGCCGATCTGACCCAGTATGACCTGTCTGATCTCAAGCCCATGCGCTTTGAGATCGAACCCAAGGCGGCCGCCCTCAACATGCGCCTGCCAGCGTCCCTGCTGGACGCCGTGAAAGCCAGGGCGAAGGCAAAGGGCATCCCTTACACACGCTATGTGCGGATGCTGCTGGAGACCAATGTCGCACAGGCGCGGTAAAGCGTATTCAGACCAGAACAGAGGAGATCGGGCGATGTAGGTACGCCCGGAAATCACTCCGTGCGTCATGGAGGGGAAGTTCCCATGTCTGCGCGCAAACACTCATAAACGACCCGGATACCTATCCCTGACGCATTGATGGAACGACTGTTTCACGACCCAACGGCTACCCTTACGACGACCCATGGACATACCCGAGGCCGACATTGCGCCTACCCATCAATAGCGGCTCTTCATACACCATTGCACCGTTGGTGCGGGCACGCGGAAACGGGGGTTGGAAAACATGCATCGCATAGAATGCAAGTGGCTGGAGCTGGCATCTAACAGAATGTCAGATGGAGAGGCCGTGCCACCGGAGCTGGCCGGGGTTATGCTGGAAAGCCTCATGCTCCTGAGAAGCATTGTAAGCCCGGCAAAACTGGATGCCGCCAAGGCGGATGTGAAACGGTCTGATCTCCCCATCTGGAGCTTATGAGAGATGTCCCCAGGCTGATGGTCATTGCGGCTGCATGAAGACTGTAATCTGCCAGATGCAGGGGGCATCATAAAGCGGCTTACAGCCGGATATGAATGGATCTTCAAGGGTATGCGAAAGGAATTGGGACTGTAGGATTCTGCTAGAAAGATATCATATTATTAAATATGATATCGATCTTGAGAAATGGGAAGTCATGTCATGTCCTCTGTCGTTATTCGCAACCTGCCGGAAGAGACGCATCGGGCGCTGAAGGCGCAGGCCGTGCTGCACGGGCGCAGTACGGAAGCGGAGATCCGGACTATTCTGGAAGCGGCTGTCCGGCCGCAGCAGCGGGTCCGGCTGGGATCGCTGCTGGCCGCCATCGGTCGTGAGGCGGGTGTGAGCGAGCAGGATATCGCGGCCTTGCAGGTTCGGGATCAGACCCCGGCTGAGCCGATGTCCTTCGAATGATCCTGCTTGATACCAATGTGATCTCGGAGCCGTGGAAGCCTGTGCCGGAGCCGCGTGTTCTGGCCTGGATCGACGCCCAGGCGATCGAGACGCTTTTCCTGTCAGCCATCACAGTAGCGGAGCTGCGTTTCGGGATCGGGGCCATGCCGGCCGGTCGGCGGCAAGCAGTTTTGCAGGAGCGTCTTGAGCAGGATGTCCTGCCTCTGTTCGAGGGACGTATCCTGTCGTTCGATCTGGGGGCGTCACAGGCTTATGCCGAACTGATGGTGCGGGCGAGGTGTGAAGGACGGGCAATCGGTAAGGCGGATGGGTATATCGCCGCGATTGCTGCATCCCGTGGTTATGCCGTAGCCAGCCGGGACGTATCGCCTTTCGAGGCTGCCGGTGTACGGGTGCTGAACCCTTGGGAAGATGCCTGATTTTCAAGACAGATCCGGGCGTTAAGGATCTGTGTGTCGAGCAGGATATGATGTGTTAAAGAAATTGCGTTTCTTTGACGTGTCATTCCAATGTGTTCAAAAAAACGCATATTGCTACCACGTTGGGATGTCATATGAGCAGCACGCGCCCGTCTGAAGCGTGTGCCCTGTCCATCGTCATTTCCGTGTGGGAAATCTGTTTGGCTCAGTTCACCAGGAAGGCTTCGGCCATTCTATCCAGATGGGCCTTGTGACGTTCCCAGTCTGGCATGATCCGGTCCATAAGCTCCCAGAATGCCGGTCCATGGTTGTGTTCCCTCAGATGGCACAGTTCATGCACGATCACATAATCGATGCAGTCCCGAGGCGCCTTCACCAGATGGGGATTGAGGGTGATTACCCCACCCGGCGAACAGTTGCCCCATTGCGTGCGCATGACCTGAAGTTTCAGGGCGGGTTTTTCCACAACCCATAATGTTGAAGGCAGCATGGCATCGAGCCGCCGTTGAAAGACGGCCTGGGCCCTGTCGAAATACCATAGGGACAGAAGCGCGCGGATCCGCACGGCCTGCCGGGTCTGTACCGAAATCTCCAGCCGTCCGCGCAGCATGCGCACCGTCTCGGGCTGATCTGACTGATGATGGACCTTCAGCAGGTGGCGACGACCAAGATAGAAATGGCTTTCACCACTGGCATAGTCGCGCGGCGTGACATGGGCCTGGATCTGGCGGAAATCACGCAGTTTCTGCCAGATCCAGCGTAATTTCTGTTCCAGGGCCTGCTGCAGTTTCTCTTCAGGCGTGTCGAATGGCACGACGGCCTGCACCCGTAGGTCGGGGTGAACCTTGACCACAAGGGTCGTTCCCGGCCGGGAACGGGGCAGGAGTTCGACCCTGATCTTTTCCCCGCCATAGGTCAGGAACCGCTCGTCCGGCATCAGGCGCGCTGTTCCCCGGCTGCCGGCCCGGCCCGCATGATCTGGATGACCTGCGTGACGATCTTCTGCACCTGATTCATGCCAAAGCCTGCTTTCTGCCCGATGGCGAAAAGGAGGGGCAGCAACTCCTGATGAATGGTCTTTTCCATGTCGGTCTGGCTGAGCGAGTTCTCCCGCACGGCCCGATCCACGATCCGGTCAATCTCGAACGCCAGATCGATCCAGCGCTGCTGCTCTTCGTCGGTCTGCTTGTGATTGAAGATGGCCGTCAGCGTCTGCAGGAACACGCCGTAATAGGCCTGGGCATGCCGGTGGCCTTCGAAGGCGGATGGAATGTCCTTCAGTTTCCGCTGTGCAACCTGCTCCTCGAATTCCTGAAACAGCATGAACTGCTTGAGCGGGTGATCGAACAGGCGCTCCGCCTCTTCAATAACCTGACGCAGCAGGGCGGAGAACGCCTCCTTGGCATAAGGATCGTCCTGCATGTCATGGGTGATCATTTTCGTCACGCGCGTGCGGATCAGATCCGTCTCGTTGCGGGTCTTTTCCTCGGTCCAGTCCTCGGGCTGACTGTCATCGGGTTTCTGGCCCATCTTGCCGACGGCATACAGCCCTTCGGATTCATGCACCTTCACGCCCGCCACATGCCGGTCCAGCAGCTTTTTCACCTGCTCGGCATACTGGTCAAAGTCCACGGTCTCGCCGGTATCATGCAGGATCCACTGACGCAGGCTGGTCATCTGCTTCAGGGTTTCCTTGTAGGTATTGCGGTCCTTTTCGGTGAAGCTGGTATCCTCGAAGAATGCGACCGACTGCAGGGCCACCTTGAGGCAGGCGGAGAACTTCGTCAGCGCCTCATAGAAATCATCGCGGCGCTTGAGGTTCACATCCACCATCTGGCCGTGCTCTTCCACCATACGTGGCATGAGCACGGCGCGAAGCTGCTGGGGATCGCTTCTGTTCTTCACGCCGTCAAAGATGGCCCATAGCGCCTTATGTAGCGCCGGGAGTTCGCGGTATTCGGTGCTCATCTGGCTATACAGCCCGGCAATGTCCTTGGGGTCATATCCACCGACATTATCGGCCGCGAGCTGGTCATAGCGCGCAAGTGTCGTGTCCAGCTCCGCCAGAATGCCGCGATAGTCGATCAGCAGCCCATGTTTTTTCTGGTCATGCAGCCGGTTCACGCGGGCAATAGCCTGCAGCAGGTTGTGCTGTTTCAGAGGCTTGTCGATATACAGCACGGCGTTTTTCGGCTCGTCAAACCCGGTCAGTAGCTTGTCCACCACGATGATCAGTTTCAGGTCGGGATCCTTTTCAAAGCGCTCGATCACGCCCCGCGTATAGTCCTCCTCGCTCTGCTTGCCGACAGTCTCGACCCACCATTTCTGCACTTCGGGCTGTTTGGCTTCATCGACTTCCGAATGGCCTTCCCGCGTGTCAGGCGGACTCATGACGATAGCGCTTTCAAACAGCCCCACTTCATCCAGATACTGCTTGTAGCGGATGGCCGAGAGCTTGCTGTCACAGGCCAGCATGCCCTTCAGGCCCTCATCGATGTTGCTGTCAAAATGCGTGGCCAGGTCCATGGCGATCAGCCGGATGCGGTCATCGGCCTTGTAGACCTGATTGGCACGGGCAAAGCGTTTCTTGAGGTCTGTGACCTGCTCTTCCGTCAATCCCTGCGTGATGCGGTCAAACCACGCATCAATGGCCTTATCATTGACGTTGAGATCAGGCTTGCGTTCCTCATAGAGCAGCGGCGTCACTGTCCCGTCCGAGACAGCCTGCTGCATGGTGTAGGAATGGATGATCTTCCCGAACCGGTTGGTCGTCTCGCTGCCCTTGAGCAGTGGCGTGCCGGTGAAGGCGATGAAAGCGGCATGGGGCAGGGCATGCTTCATACGGGCATGGTTTTCCCCGCCCTGGCTGCGGTGTCCTTCATCGACCAGCACGATGATATCCGGGCTGTCATTATGACATTCAGGATAGCCCGTGGCGGTGTGGAATTTGTTGATGAGCGAGAAGATGATCCGTTCCTGCCCATGCCCGATCTGCTGCGCCAGGCGGCGGCCGGACGTGGCCAGGGCTTCGGCCTTGTCCTTCTTGTCCGCCAATTCGCCGCCGGTGGAAAATGTGGTGCTGAGCTGGCGTTCCAGGTCCTTGCGGTCCGTAACCACCAGAATGCGGCACTGCTTCAGGTCATCATCAAGGATCAGTGCCCGGCTAAGGAACACCATGGTAAAGGACTTGCCTGAGCCGGTGGTGTGCCAGATCACGCCGCCCTCGCGCCCGCCATCCGTCCGGCGGGTCTTGATGCGCTCCAGCAGGCGCCTGATGCCGAAGACCTGCTGGTAGCGGGCAACGATCTTGCCATTCTTGCGGTCTACCAGCGTGAAGAACCGTGTCATTTCCAGAAGGCGTTCGGGGGAGAGCAGGCCGATCAGCAGCCGGTCCTGATCCGTGACCGCCAGCGGGCGGGATGCCCAGTCCTCGAACCACGCCCGATCGGACGGCTTGCGTTCGGCAAATAGTGCGTCGGTCTGGGCAGGGGAGAGAGATGTGTTCTTGAGGTCATGCATCCGGCTTTCGGCAATGTCTTCCTCTTTCCAGCTTGCCCAGAACTTCTTGGGCGTGCCGCAGGTGCCATAGCGTCCGTCATGCCCGTTGATGGAGAGCAGGAGCTGACTGTAGGCAAAAAGCTGCGGGATTTCGTCCTTGAGCTGGTTGCGGATGGTCTGGGAAATACCGGCTGCCACGGTCGGGCCCTTGCCCGGCTGGCCATCGGGGCGCTTGGCCTCGATCACCGCTAGCGGAATGCCATTGACGAAGCAGACAATGTCCGGTCGGCGCGTCTGCGTCTGGTCCGTGCGCAGGACGCTGTATTCTTCCGTAAAGGTGAAACTGTTGTTCTCCGGGTTCTGCCAGTCGATCAGGGCGATGGTCGGTCTGGCCTTGCGCCCGTTGATGCGTTCATGAGCAACAATGCCGAACAGCAAATGGGTGGTCATCTTCTCATTGGCGTCACACAGGCCGGAGACGAAGTCCGGGTGCGTGACGATGGAGATGAGCCGTTCGATCGCCTGATCGGACAGAGCGTGCTCTTGTCCTTCAAAACTGAAGCGACGCTTTTTCAGTTCTGCCCGCAACAGCGTGTCCAGTACCACAGCGCCCTGTTTGCCTCCCCGCAGGGTCAACGCCTTGGATGGGGTCAGGAACCGCCAGCCGAGGGTGCTGAGCAGCGCCAGGGCGGGGAGTTTGGCGCTGAATTCTTCCTGAAATTTCGGGGCGGCGGCCATATTTTCAAATATCCTGTAAGCTGAAATGACTTAATCGACCTTCACGCGGCGCTTGCCGGTGAGAAGCTGCTGCATCAGAGCTTTCTTCTCCTGACGCAGGTGCGAAAGGTCGGCTTCAATCGCCGTGATTTCTTCGTTTGCCCTTGTCAGAACGGCAGCTATGGCTTCCTGTTCATCTACTGAGGGAACGGTAACCTGTAGATGCATAAAGTCAGCAGGTTTTACGTTGAGAAGACCATGTGCACGGCCCCCTTCATGCGCAATTTGTGTCAATCCATAGTTCATAAGCCCGGAATCGAAATAAAACTCGAAGAAATCTCCATTGGCGAATTGATGAGATTTTAACCGAAAGCAAATATACAGTGTCGTAACGACACCTTTTTCATAACGGTTGAGCCGTTTTATTGCTCCCATAGGATAGCCAATAGAATAGCTTTTATTATATGCGAAATCTCCATTTTCTAAGAGAAAATATCCATCGAGCGTTTCTGATGCGACTGTTTTTTTGAAATATTCTTCCTGCTTTACCAATCCGTCTTGGGCAGAAATTGTAACGACGTTTGTATTCCCAGATGTATTCCGCTGCATAAGGCGAACAAAAAAATCAGAAAGCCGATGCTTTTTCCACTCCCCCATGAACCCCGGCAGGCGTTTTTTGCCTGTGAGGAGTTGCTGCATGAGGGCTTTTTTCTGCTGCTGGCTGTTGGCCAGAAGCTTCTCAGTCCCCTCAATCGCACGATCCCACGTCGAGAGGATCGCCGCGATCTTCTTCTGTTCGGGGAGAGGTGGAAGGATGAGTTGAGTATTATAAAGTATTTCTTGGCTTAAATTTGAAATATTTGTTCCAGATCCAGAGAGATTTATGTATTTACGAAAATATTCTCCAGCGACAATCTGGAAAATATAAGTTGCGCTTATTGAGGGGTTTTTGAGGCGGCCACGAATAGTAAATCCAGAGAATGAGATGGGCTCTGGAATATGAGGAAAATACAAACACCTTCCGATAAGGGATTTGTTGCCATTTGATCGCACGAATAAAAAGTCATTCTCTTGGAGTAGGTCATCATTCTTAAATTGATCTACGTACGTTTCTTTTAATGAATCGGTACGTGAAAGGACATTTCCAAGAGAAAAATCGGAAACGCCGACTACTTTTATCAAATTTTTTGAATCTGACTTAGAAAAATTTAGGCCATTTCGAAAGTCCATAATTTCTCCAAGTGTGGTAGATTCCCACCCATCAGGAAGCATAACCCAGCTCCTTCAGATAAGCGTCCATCTGGGCTTCCAGCTTTGCCAGTTCCGCCTTGATTTCCGCTCGTTCCTTGCGCACGGCGTTCAGGTCGATCTCCTCTTCTTCTTCAAATGTATCGACATAACGCGGAATGTTCAGGTTGTAGTCGTTCTCCCTGATCTCGTCCGGTGTGGCGAGGTGGGCGTATTTGTCCACGTCCTTGCGGGCACGGTAGGTATCCACAATCTTCGTGATGTTCTCTTCGGTCAGCACGTTCTGGTTCTTGCCCGCCTTGAACTCGCGGCTGGCATCAATGAACAGCACGTCCTTCGTCTTGCGGTCCTTGCGGAAGATCAGGATGGCGGCCGGAATGCCCGTGCCAAAGAACAGCTTTTCCGGCAGGCCGATCACGGCATCCAGCAGGTTTTCCTCAATCAGCTTCTGGCGGATCCTGCCTTCCGAACTTCCGCGGAACAGCACGCCATGCGGCACCACCACACCCATGCGGCCGGTGCGTTCCTTCACGGTGGCGAGCATGTGCAGGATGAAGGCATAATCGCCCTTGGTCTTGGGTGGAACGCCACGCGCAAAGCGGTGATGGACGTCGTCCGCTGCCTCGTCATGGCCCCATTTGTCGAGGCTGAAGGGCGGGTTGGCTGTCACCACGTCAAAGCGCATCAGGTGGTTCTTGCCATCCAGCAGCTTGGGGCTGCGAATGGTGTCGCCCCATTCAATGCGGTGGTTGTCCTCACCATGCAGGAACATGTTCATCTTGGCAAAGGACCAGGTGGAGCCAATGGCCTCCTGCCCATACAGGGCGTAATCCCGGCTACCCTTGTGGTGCAGCGTGATCTGCCTGCCGCATTTCATCAGCAAGGAGGCGGAGCCACAGGCGGGATCGCATATGCTCTCACCCGGTTTCGGGTCCAGCAGGCGGGCCATCAGTTCGCTGACTTCTGGCGGGGTATAGAACTCGCCCGCCTTCTGGCCACCGCTGGCTGCAAAATTCTTGATCAGGAATTCATAGCCATTGCCGATCACATCCAGATTGCCCACGCGGGACGGGCGCAGGTTCAGTTCCGGCTTGGCAAAGTCCTCCAGCAGGTGACGCAGGATAGTGTTCTTCTGTTTTTCATCGCCCAGTTTGTCGGAGTTGAAGCTGATGTCCTGGAAGACGCTCTTGCCTGCATCCTTCAGCTTGGTACCATTGGCTTCCTCAATGGCATGCAGGGCTTTATCAATCCGCTCGCCGTTGCCGGGGGCGTTGCGTTCCTTATAGAGCGTATAAAAATCGGTGCCCTTGGGCAGGACAAAGCGCTCCTGCGCCATCATGGCTTCAATCAGTTCGGGATTGTCGCCGTATTGCTTTTTATAATTGTCATAATGATCCTGCCACACATCTGAGATGTATTTCAGGAACAGCATGGTCAGCAGATAATCGCGGTATGTATCAGGACTGACGGTGCCACGGAACGTATCGCAAGCGCTCCATAGCGTGCGGTTGATGGTGTCCTGGCTGATCTGTTCGGTCACGGGAATATCCTGTCTGTAAATCGCAAAAGTGGGTCAGTGGACCATAAGGTCGCGGGCAAGGCCGGTCATGATCTGCTGGTTGCTCTGCATCAACTGGTGCAGCAACTGTGCTTCCCGCCGCATGGCCTGTGCTAGCCCAGTAATCTGCTGCTGACGGGGCAGAGGCGGGATAGCAATGGGAATGGTGTCAAGAACGGTGCGGGAGATATTGCGTACAATGCCGGAACTCTGGGCCTGCTGTTCCAGATGGCGCTGTGCCGGTTCCTGGTTGAGCCACCACGCCACATAGGCAGGCAGCACGTCGGCCTTGCGTAGGCGCAGGACAAAAAAGTGCGGTGCGGCGACGGCCTGGATATCTCCGATGGTTTCATCAACCAATGTTGCGCAGGACAGGTTGCCGCGCGTGGGAAACAGGATATCGCCGGGTTTCAGCCAGTCCGGTTCCCGCTTGCCAGGCAGCTCCGTGCGGACGCAACTAGGCCAGTCTATGCCATTCGTGCAGGAGGTATCGCGCATCTGCACTACTGCTGTTGTCGCGCCGGAGATGGCCTTAATTCCTGTTCGGAATGGATATCCTAGCGAAACTTCGGCTATTGCACCTAAAGTGTTTTTCATCCACCATCTCCTTGGGTGCAAGGAAACGCGAAAGAATGCAGTGCGTCAATGCAATTTATTATCCACCAATGTTTTTGGAACATATTGGTGGTGAGGATAAGAATTTTCCTTCATCATTTCTTTCTGAGATGTTCCATGGTCATGCGAGGCCGTCCGTAGGAACCGTTGCTCAGGGCAAAATGCTTACGGATATTCCTCACATAAATTCCGTGAAGATCTTTGGAACCGCGGCTCTCGTCCTATCATCCCGCCAAGGAAGAACAATCCCGAGGTCACCTGCCCGAATTGGACTTACAGACATTGGCATCTGGTCGAAAATCATGGGCAAGACTTCAAGAAGTGGCGGACTATCGCAACCCGGTATGAGAAGACAGCAGCATCTTTCCTCTCCGTCATCCTCATCGTCGCTACAGCAGACTACATCAAGACCTAGTCATCTGGAACTGAAATAAGCATCATTATATAATATTCCTGTCGCAATGACGGGAGCAGAACGATGGCGGGACGACAGGCAAGTCAGGTGGTGCTGAGTCGGCAGGCGCGGACGTTTCTTGAA
>NZ_VWPI01000137.1 GCF_015155755.1 Komagataeibacter sp. FXV3
CTGGCGGGACCAGCCAAGCGTGAGGCCTTTGCAAAAGTGCGCGCCGGTGACCCCGCGGAACCCGCCAGCCACATCACGACCGAGGGCGAACTCATCTGGCTTATGGACAAGGCGGCGGCGGGACAATAAGTGGCACAGTATCGTGTTTGTGCGATACGGATCACGGTTCAATAAAAACGACGGGGCACCCGGTGGCGGGATGCCCCGCAGGAGAGGAAGCAGCGCATGTCCACCCAGAACACGGACCCACGGGCAGAACTGAAGCGCAAGGCGGCGATCGAGGCCGCGGACATGGTCAGGGAAGGCATGGTGGTCGGCCTTGGTTCAGGCAGCACATCGGCCTTCATGATCGAGGAACTTGGCCGCCGCTGGGCGGAGGGGCTGCGATTCTGCGCCATTCCCACATCCGAACGCTCGGCCGAGCAGGCGCGCTCGCACGGGATCAAACTGGTGACATTCGCCACCCACCCGCAGATCGACATCGATATTGATGGCGCGGATGAGGTCGAACGCGGCTCGCTCAATCTGATCAAGGGGCTTGGGGGCGCGCTGTTCCGCGAAAAGATCGTGGCCGCCGCATCGCGCAAATTCGTGGTCGTGGTGGATGACAGCAAGCTGGTGGATCGTCTGGGCGCGCGTGTGCCCGTCCCGGTGGAAGTCGCGACCTTTGGCTGGACCTCGACCGCCCGGCAGCTTGAGGCGCTGGGCGCGCGTATCACCCAGCGCATGGACCGCAGCGGCAACGTGTTCGTAACCGACGGGGGCAACATGATCCTTGACTGTCATTTTGGCGCAATCGCCGATTCCGCGCGGTTGCAGGCGCAGCTGGCGCAGGTGGTCGGCGTGATCGAGACCGGTCTGTTCATCGGCCGTACATCCGAAGTGATCGTGGCGACCGCCACGGGACTGCAGAAGCTGGTTGCGGCATGACCGGGCGGGAACTGCAGGACCAGGGCATCCGGCCGCAGGTCCTGGTCATCATGGGGGTGTCGGGCTGTGGCAAGACCACGCTGGCGGAAGGGCTGCACAACCTGCTGGGCTGGCCCTATCAGGAAGGTGACATGCTGCACCCGCGCGCCAATGTGGAAAAAATGGCGGCGGGCATTCCCCTGACCGATGCGGACCGCCTGCCATGGCTGCAGGCCTGCCATAAATGGCTGCTTGGCCGCGTGGCGTCAGGGCAGGGGGGGATCCTGACCTGCTCCGCGCTCAAGCGGTCATACCGTGACCTGCTGCGTGCCGACGGGGCGGCGGATATCGTGTTCGTCTATCTGGAAATCCCCGAGGACGTGCTGGCCGAACGCCTGCAGCGCAGGCGCGGGCATTACATGCCGCCCAGCCTGCTGCCCAGCCAGCTTGCCACGCTCGAGCCGCCGGGGGCGGATGAACACCCGGTGGTCGTGCATCTGGAAGAAACGCCCGCCGACCTGATTGCCGAGACCATCGGCCTGCTGCGGCAGCGTTTTCCCGAACACACCCCCGAAAGGGGATAGATGACTGACATGCCTGCGGTCCTGTTTGTCTGCATGGGCAATATCTGCCGCTCCCCTTTGGCGGAGGCTGCATTCCGCGCGGCTGCCGACCGGGCGGGACTGTCGTTTGCGGTCGATTCGGCGGGTACGGGCGACTGGCATGCGGGCGCACCGCCTGACCGTCGGGCCTGTGCTGTTGCCCGTCGGCATGGCATCGACATTACCCGTTATCGTGCGCGCATGGTGACGGCGGCGGATTTTGACCGTTTCACCCACATCATCGCACTGGATCATGCCAACCTTGCGCATCTGATGGCCATGAAACCGGCGGGTAGCCGGGCGCAGGTCTCACTGCTGCTGGACCATGTGCCGGGGCGCAGGGGCCATGCCGTGGCCGACCCGTATTATAGGGACGCCAGCGGGTTCGACACTACATGGCGCGACGTCACGGCGGGTGCCGCGGCACTGGTAGAAAAACTGCGGCGCGACAGTCCATGACGCGCCTTGCCCGTCATGGGGCCGCCCTGCTGGGGGCAGGGTTGTGGAACTGGCACCCGCTGCCCGGTGGCGACGTGGCGCAGGTGCTGCTGGTCTATCTCAATGACGGACGCCGGGTCGTGGTCAAGCATGGTCCCGACCCGGTGGCCGAAGCCGCCATGCTGCGCACCCTTGGCCAGACGGGCGCACCTGTGCCCGATGTGCTGGCGGTGGATGAAGACGCCCTGGTGCTGCAGTACCTGCCGGCCGATGGCCGCCTGTCCCGATGCTGGGATGATCTGGCGCGTGTGCTGTCCCTTGCACACACGGGGCGGCCCGATGGGGACGGTATCCGTTATGGCTGGTCCGGGGATTATGCCTTTGGCGCCGTAAAGGTATGCAATGACTGGACGGAAACATGGCCGGATTTCTGGGCGCGGCACCGTATCGGCGTGCATCTGGCGCATGTGCCCGTCGACCTTGCCCGCCAGCTTGAAACCCTGATGCGCCGCCTGCCTGATCTGCTGCCCGCGACGCCCACGCCCTGCCTGCTGCACGGTGACCTGTGGGGTGGGAACGTGCTGGTGGCGGACCGGCATGTAACGGGACTGATTGATCCGTGCTGCTATTATGGCCATGCCGAGGTGGACCTTGCCACGCCGGGCGTGTTCAGCCAGCCGCCTGCGGGATTTTATACCCGCCATGGTGGGCTGGCGCGCGGGCATGATGTCCGTTTCGCCATTTACCGCCTGTGGACTGCACTGGTTCATCTGCGGCTGTTCGGTGCGACCTACCGGCCCATGGTGGCGCAGTACCTGAATGATGCCGGGGTGTAGGGCGTTGCTTTAAAAGAGAAAGTTCTTGGTGAAGCTTTTTTCAGAAAGCTTCAGGAAACGCCGCCTTTTTGAAAAAAGGCAGCACCCAAAAACTTTTATCATTTACCCATCAGGCAGAACGGTAGCGCGCCAGCCAGTGGGCATAGGGTGCGGGCAGGACCCATGCCGCATCCGCGCGTCCCAGCGCCCGTGCCGCCGCATACGGCCAGTGCGGGTTTTCAAGGAAGGGGCGGCCGATCATCGCAAGGTCGATCTTTTCCTCACGCACCAGCCCGTCAATGACGGGAGCGGTGCCCAGATACCAGCTTGTGGCGACCGGCAGGCCGGTTTCGCGTCGCACGCGCTGCGCGACCGGGGCCATGAAGGCCGGGCCCCACGGAATTTTTGCCGTAGACGTGGAAAAACCGATGCTGACATCAAGGAAGTCCAGACCCGATTCGCGAAAGACCTTCGCGACTGCAATGGCATCCTGCAGCGTCTGTTCGTCCTGACCGTCAAATTCGATCATGCCAAGGCGGGCGCTGAGCGGCCGGTCCTCGGGCCAGACGGTCCGCACGTCGCGCAGGGTTTCCACAAGGAAGCGGGCACGGTTTTCAAGGCTGCCGCCATAATTGTCATCACGCTGGTTGGAATGGGGGGAAAGAAAACCCTGCCCCAGATAGCCATGGGCAAAATGCAGCATGAGCCAGCCAAACCCGACATCACGCGCCCGAACCGCCGCCGCCACGAAATCCTGACGCACGCGGGTGATATCCGCCAGGGTCATGGCGCGCGGCACCCTGGGCAGGTTGGCGCCAAAGGCAATGGCGGACGGGGCGATGGTATCCCATCCACGCGGGTCATCGGTGGCGATGTGGTCGTCACCTTCCCACGGGCGGTTGGCGCTGGCCTTGCGGCCCGCATGGGCGATCTGGATGCCGGGCACGGCCCCTGCGTCGCGTATTGCGTGCACCAGCGGGCGGAAGGCTTCGGCCTGCGCGTCATTCCATAGCCCAAGGCAGCCCGGCGTGATGCGCCCTTCGGGTGAGACGGCGGTGGCTTCCACCACCACCAGCCCGCTGCCACCACGGGCCAGGGTGGGGTAATGCACAGCGTGCCAGTCGTTCACCATGCCATCGCGCGCCATGTACTGGCACATGGGGGACACGGCGATACGGTTGCGCAGGGTCTCGCCCTTCAGTGCATAGGGGGTAAAGAGATCGGTCATGGCCGTTGGGCTCCGTCATGCGGGAATCTGGCCACAGACTGAGCATATGGACGGCATGACGCAACACATGCAGGCATGCTGAAACGGCAGGACAGGTTTCAGCCAGACCCAGCCGTGCGACAGATTTCAAGAGGGGAAATGCACCGTAAAGTGGCGCGAGTGACGGGGCTCGAACCCGCGACCTCCGGCGTGACAGGCCGGCGCTCTAACCAACTGAGCTACACCCGCATCCGTTACCGCCCCGTGGGGCTGCAACCGTTCGGTGAAAGGGCAAATAACAGGCTGGCCCGATCATGGCAACAGGGCAGGCAAAAAAAAACGCCATGACCGTCACGTTCATGGCGTTTTGTCTGTAAGCGGGACCGGATCAGGCGGGAATTTCCACACCATCCAGCGTTACGGCCACGCCATGTACGACTGCGGCGACCCGGACGGCGGCCTGGATCTGCTCGGTCGTGACGCCGGCTTCACGCAGCTGGCGTTCGTGGCTTTCCATGCACAGGCCACAGCCATTGATGGCGGATACCGCCATGGCCCACAGTTCGAAATCCGCCTTGTCCACGCCGGGATTGGCAATGACGTTCATGCGCAGGCGGGCGGGCATCTTCTCGTAGTCGCCGCCAACCAGATGCACGAAACGGTAATAGACATTGTTCATGCCCATGATGGCGGCAGCCGAACGGGCGGCCTGCAGGGCCTCGGGCGTCATCTTGGGGCCATATTCCGCGACCAGGGCGTGCGTTACCGCCGGATTGCGCGACGCGATGGCGGACGCGATGAACGTGCCGCCCAGCTGCTGCGGCGTCAGCACGAAGTCATTGGCAAGGGCACCAAGGTTCAGCTTCAGGTCCTTGGCGTAATCGGGAAGGGCGGCCTTGAGGGAGTCGATGGACATGGGCGTGTTCCGTGTATTGCCGGTCGTGTGATGGTGGCGCGCCACCTGTCCCGACCCCTGCGGGTGGGGCAGGGATCGGGACAGGCGGCGTGGCCGCCCCGCGCGGGGCGCGGGGACGGCCGGTCGTGTGGCGATCAGGCCTTGATGAAGGCGTCGCCCTTTTTCCAGTTGCACGGGCACAGCTCGTCGCTCTGCAGGCCGTCAAGGATACGCAGGACTTCCTGCGGGTTGCGGCCAACCGACAGATCATTGACGCTGACGTGGCGGATGATGCCCTGCGGGTCCACGATGAAGGTGGCGCGCAGCGCGGCCCCGGCCTGCTCGGCCATCACGCCACAGCTTTCGATCAGCTCGCGCTTGATGTCGGACAGCATGGGGATTTCAAGGTTCTTCAGTTCGGCATGGTTCAGGCGCCAGTTCAGGTGCACGAACGCGCTGTCGATCGACACGCCGTAAACCACCGCGTCACGGTCCTTGAACTCACCGGCCAGCTTGCCGAACGCCACGATTTCGGTCGGGCAGACAAAGGTGAAGTCCAGCGGCCAGAAGAAGACGACCTTCCACTTGCCCTTGTTGGATTCGTCCGTGATCTGGACGAAATCGCCCTTCAGGCCTTCGGGGCCACCGGGAACGGCGCTCAGGTTGAAGGTGGGAAACTTGTCACCGACTGTCAGCATCAGGGTGATCTCCTGTTGGGGTTGTATATGGCCGGGACGGGCGCGCCGCCCCGCGGGCTGTATCTATGCCGGGAGTGATGCTATCACGCTATTGAATAATTTACATATGCATGATCGGAGTTATCGATGCTTCCGATGCCCTCCGCACAGCAGCTGCGTTATCTCGTCACCCTTGCCGAACTGCGTCATTTCGGCCGGGCGGCCAGGGCCTGCGCGGTGACACAGTCCACGCTGTCCGCCGGGATACTGGCCCTGGAACGCCAGATGGATGTCAGGCTGCTTGATCGTGACGTGGGCAAGAAGGTCGTGTTCACGCCGCTGGGGGACAAGGTGGTCGTGCGCGCCCGCGCCGCGCTGGAGGCATTGCAGGGCGTGCTGGACGTGGCCGTGGCTTCGCGTGAGCCGATGAGCGGCCTGCTGCGCCTGGGCGTCATTCCCACCATCGGCCCGTTTGTCATGCCCGCGCTGGTGCGCAGGCTGCCCGGCGCCTATCCGCAGCTGCGCCTGTCGCTGAACGAGGACGTGACCCATAACGTGATGGAAAAGCTGTCGGCAGGCAGGCTGGACCTCGTGCTGCTGGCCATGCCGTGCGACTGCGCGGATAGCGAGACGCTGCCCCTGTGGCGTGATCCCTTCATGGTGGTCATGCCGCGCGACCATGCGCTGGCGCACCTGCCCGACGTGCCGGTGCGCAGCATCGTGCGTGAGCGGATGATCCTGCTGGAGGACGGGCACTGCCTGCGTGACCAGGCACTGGCCATGTGCCGCCAGGTGCGGGGCTGGACCCAGCCGGAGGACGAGGCGGAATGTACCGTCAGTTCGCTCTACACCATGGTGGAAATGGTCGCGGCGGGCATGGGTCTTGCGCTGCTGCCCCGGCTTGCGGTCGAATCCCCGCTGATGGCGGGACAGGACGTGGTGGTCCGCCCAGTTACCGGCGCACAGGCATGGCGCACCATCGGGCTGGCGTGGCGGCCCCGTTCGCCCCGCACTGCCGATTTCCAGACCATTGCCCCGTTTTTCGTGCCGGATTCGATCACAGATACGATTTTACCCCCGTAAATGGCCCCAGAATCCGGCCCACCGGTTGACTCTTGGCGCAGGCAGGGGTATTCGGGCGCCTCTTTGGCGGTATTCCGCCGCTAGTCGAGGGTCGGATCATGAAAATCAGAAACAGCCTGAAGTCGGCCAAGGTTCGGGACAAGGACTGCCGTGTGGTCCGTCGCCGTGGCAAGGTCTATGTCATCAACAAGAAGAACCCCCGCATGAAGGCCCGTCAGGGCTGATTGCCGGACGGCCTTGACCGTCAGGTTCATCTTTGAACAGCCGCGAAGCTGCGCAGGCAGGTTTTTGGAAACCTGCTTCCGCGGCTTTTCGTGCGTACCCATGGTGCTGGCAGCAGGTCTGATGGGCAGCGGCCCGCAGGCTCATGCCGCCCTGCCGTCGCACGGGGTTGACCAGCATGCCGGCCCGGCCGCCGTAAATGGTCATGCCCCCGCCACGGGGAAGGCGGAAGCCGAGCCATCGCTGGATGATCTGGAAACCGAACTGGCCCATGCATCAAACGTCCACGGGGCGCGTGACCTGCTGACCCGGATCGAGCAGATACGCCAGAAGGATCTTGCCCCCACCACCAACCTGCTGCTCAGGCGCGCGCAGGATGATCTTGATGCCCAGCGCCCGCTGGATGCGGTGCAGGACATGGACGATGCCCTGCTTTTGCAGCCGGATGTCGAGGTGCTGTGGCGTAACCGTGCGCAGGCCCGCCTGGCGGCGGCCAATCCCGATGGGGCGGTGGCCGACCTTGGCGTGGCGTTACACCATGACGGGCGCGACGTGACCGCGTGGAAGATCCTTGAGGACACCGAGGAGCAGCGTGGCGACTGGCAGGCGGCATGGAAGGCATGGCAGCACGTGGTGCAGCTTGATCCCACCATTCCCGATGCAGGCCATGAAACAGAGCGCCTGCGCCTGAAGGCCTTCGGGCAACCCACCTGATCAGAAGAAGTGTTTGGTGAAGCTTTTTTCAAAAAGCTTCAGGAAACGGCGTGTTAAAAAAACGCGATACCCGGAAACAGCCATTACCTTCTGTCAGGCGGCGCCATCGCGACCGTAATGGTTCGTGCGCGTTTCCTGATACGATAATGCAGCAACGGACCGCCTAGGGCGGCCTGTTGCCATGTTTCGCCCATGGTGGATCAGCGATCCGTCAGGCGGAATTCGATGCGCCGGTTGTGGGCAAGGGCTTCGGCTGTCGTGCCGTGGTCCAGCGGCTGGTAATCGGAAAAGCCGGTCGCGGCCAGATGGTGTGGGTCGATCCCTTCGGCAATCAGCAGCTTGACCACCGTAATGGCGCGGGCGGATGACAGTTCCCAGTTGCTGGGGAAGGCGGTGTGGATCGGCTGGCGGTCGGCATGGCCATCCACGCGCAGGATCCACGGAACGTCAGGCGGAATCTGGACTGCGACCTCACGCAGGGTCTTGGCCAGCACCTTGATTTCCTCCACCCCTTCGGATGACAGGTCGGCGCTGCCAACGGGGAACAGCACCTCGCTCTGGAACACGAAGCGGTCGCCGACAATCTGCACGCCCTTGTGGTGCTGCATCACGCTGCGCAGGCGACCGAAGAATTCGGAACGGTACTGCTGCAGCTGCTCGACCTTTTTCGCCAGCGCCACGTTCAGCTGCATGCCCAGGTTGTTGATCTTCTGGTCGCGGTCATGCACTTCGTTTTCGGTCACTTCCAGCGCGGCACCAATGGCGGCCAGCTGCGCGCGCAGCTGCGCCACCTGGTCATCCAGCGCCGTGGCGTGGGCCTGCGCGCTGTCGCGCTCACTGGTCTGCTGGTTAAGCTGTGCGGTCAGTGATGTCGCGGTGGCCACATCGGCATCATGCGCCTTGTGCAGGCTGGCGACCTCGCCCTGCAGGGATGTCGTATGGCTTTTTTCAAGCGAGAGCATCTGCCCCAGCTTCGCCACTTCGCGCTCAAGCTGGTCAAGGGCCTGCTGGCGCTTGTTCAGTGTTACGGACAGGAAGGCCTGCCCCAGCACGAAAACAAGCAGCACGAATATGATGACCATCAGCAGCGTTGACAGCGCGTCAACATAGCCGGGCCATGCATTCAGTTCGGAACGGATCGAGCGACGGGAACGGCGCGCCATGGGATGAACCTCAGCCTTGGGATACGGTCAGGAAGCGGAGTGGTTCGTTCCCGGGGCGCTTGCGGCGATGGTGCGTGCAAGCAGGCGCAGGTCGTTGCGGATGTCGGTTGCGATCTGCTCCCGTCCCGCCGCGGATTCCTGCACCAGACGGGCCAGCAGGGATTCGATGCCCTGCAGGTGTTCCTCGCCCCGGCTGTCCGCCAGTTGCGCCAGACGGTCGTTCAGCGCGGTCAGCAGACGCTGTTCCTGTGCGCGGGTTTCCTCGCTGCGGGCCAGAAGGATCTGGAGTTTTTCCATGTTCTCGGCCGTGTGTTCCAAAAGCGCCTGCACATAGGCCGGGATGCTGGCGTCATTGCCGCCAACCTGCAGCCCGCCTGCCGAAAGGCGGGTGATGGTGGCCAGCCATTCTTCCAGTTCGTTAAAGAAGCGTGTCTGCGCCTGTCCCGCCGTAAGATCCAGGAAGCCAAGCACCAGCGCGCCCGCCAGCCCGAACATGGACCCCGAAAACGCGGTGCCCATGCCATGCAGGGGGCCGGCCAGCCCGGACTTGAGCTGGTCGAACATGACGGTGGTGTCCCCGCTGCCAACCGACATATTGCCGATCACGTCGGCAATGGAGCCGACCGTCAGCAGCAGGCCATAGAACGTGCCCAGCAGGCCAAGGAAGATCAGCAGGCCCGTCAGGTAGCGTGACAGTTCACGCCCCTCGTCCAGACGCGCCGACAGGCTGTCCAGCAGGGACTGCATGACCGGGGCGGACAGGGTCAGCCTGCGCCCCTTGTCATGGGTGGCCAGCATGGAGGCCATGGGCGCCAGCAGGCGCGGCGGCGGCGGCGTGGTCAGGCCCTCACGCGGGTGGCGCAGGATGTTGACCCAGCGGACTTCGGGGATCAGCCGCAGGATCATGGAAATGTTCCACCCGATGCCCAGCAGCAGGATGCCGATGATCAGGCCATCAAGGTAGGGATTGTTGCAGAACGCCTGATACAGGGTGGAGGAAAGCAGGGCTGTGACAACCCCGACCGCCAGAAGGAACAGCAGAACCCGGACAAGATAGGTCGTCGGTCGTGTCACGCAATGGTTTCCTTAACGTGAAGGTGAGCCTGTAGCATTCGAGGCCACCACACCCGAACGGGTGACGTCAATACAATCTGTTCCGGCTCCGTGCGCATTTTCATCCGGCAGCCCCACCGCGCGGACATAGATGCGCGTGGGCGCGATACCGGCATGCAGCAGTACCGAACGCGCCGCAAGCCCGCGCGACAGCGCAATACGGCGGGGTGTGGACGGATCATCGGCGCGGCCTTCGCCATATGCCGCAATGCTGATGTGCTGGTCAGGTAGTTTCTGCATGACTGTGGCAAATGTTTGCAGCGCCGCAATCATGCGGGAATTCATCTCCGCTGACTGCGGGGTGAAGTGCAGGCGCGTGCCACCGGTAATCCGTTCCGCCCGGCCCCGTGCCTGCGGGTCGGCCTTGACTTCGGGGGGCATGGGAAAGGGATGCAGCGGCACGTGCAGTTCCGGCGGGCGCAGCACGGGGTTATCGGGTGGCCGGGTCGCAACCGGCGGCAGGGAGGCGATGGCGGCAGGCGACGCAATGGCCGTGGCGGGGGCGTGGCTGCCAGGAATGTCCCCGGCGGCATGGTCGCCGGTGCTGCTGGCAGCCGGGGTGCCGCCCGCCGTGCTGGTCGTGGTGCCGGTGGGGGAAGCGGACATGCTGCCGCCATCGGGCAGCATGGCGGGGCGTCGTGGCGCGCCCAGCGCGTCCAGCGCGTTCCTGCTGGTCGTAACCTGCGCATGGGCACCCGCAATGGGGGCGGACAGCCCGATGGCCGCGGCACCCAGCACGATCAGCCTACGCAGGGACCGGCGGTGGAAAGGGGGGAATATGTATCGCATCGTGCCCGGCAGGCTACCGGGCGACGGGCGGGGGCGCAATCGGCAAACGGGCCGCACCCGCGCCCGCGCGGCATCAGGCGATGCTGCTGGCCACCAGTTCGCGCAGCGGCCCATGCAGTTGCGGGTTGCCCGCCACCGCGTCGATGGACGCGCCAAGGTCATTGAGGTCAACGCCTTCGGGATCGGTGGCATAGCCACCGGCCTCACGCACCAGCAGGATGCCGGCCGCGCAGTCCCATGGCTTGATGCCCATTTCCCAGTAGCCGTCATACCGCCCCGCCGCGACCCAGGCGAGGTCGAGTGCCGCAGCACCGAATCGGCGGATACCGGCAACCTGCGGCATGAGCGCGCCCAGCGTGCGGGCAAATGACAGGCGGTTGCGGGCCGAAACCTTGGCAAACGGGATGCCGGTCGCGAACAGGGCCTCATTCATCGACCGACGCGCGGAGACGCGCAGGCGGCGGTCATTGAGGAACGCACCCACGCCCTTTTCCGCCCAGAACATCTCATTGGCGGCGGGGTTGTAGACAAGGCCCGCCACGATCTCGATCGTGCCATCGGGCAGGCGGCGCTGCAGGCCGATGGAAATGGCCCAGTGCGGGATGCCGTGCAGGAAGTTGGTCGTGCCATCCAGCGGATCGACGATCCAGCGCCACGTCCATCCCTCGTTCCCCGAGGCACCGCTTTCCTCCATCAGGAAGGCATAGCCGGGGCGGGCGCGCGCCAGTTCCTCGCGGATGGCGGTTTCGGCCCGCAGGTCGGCCTGCGACACGAAATCGCCAGGGCCCTTGATGCTGACCTGAAGCTGCTCGACTTCGTTGAAGTCACGCAGAAGACGGCGTGCGGCCTTCTGGGCAGCGTTCTGCATCACCGTCATATGGGGAGAGAGTCGCATTGCCACGGTGATCGGTCCTGTCTGGTTCGTGCGGTGGAACGGAGTGTTGAGGCGTTGAAAAACCGGCCCGCGCGGGGTGTGAAGGCCCCGGCACGGATGGGTGGATGGTCAGGACTTGGCGCGCTCGACGTAGGTGCTGTCCTCGGTGCGGACCACGATGCGTTCACCCGCTTCGATGAAGGGGGGCACCATGGTCTTGACGCCGTTGGACAGGCGCGCGGGCTTGTAGGACGAGCTTGCGGTCTGGCCCTTCACCACGGGATCGGCCTCGACCACTTCCAGCGTGACCTGCGCGGGCAGGACAGCGCCAACCGGGTCGCCTTCCACCAGGTTCAGCACCAGCGTCATGTTGTCCTGCAGGAACGGCGCCTGGTCACCCAGAAGATCCAGCGGCAGGATCAGCTGTTCGAACGTCTCGGGGTCCATCAGCACGATGTTGTCGCCGTCCATGTAGGAGTAGGTGTATTCCTTCTCCTCGGTCATCAGGCGTTCAACGGTGTCGGCGGTGCGCCAGCGTTCGTTGGTCTTGTTACCGGTCTTGAGGTCGCGCATTTCCACCTGGATGAATGCACCGCCCTTGCCCGGCGTGATGATCTGCTGCTTCAGGACCGTCCAGCGACGGCCGTCGTGCTCAATAACCTGTCCGGCGCGGATCAGGTTTGCCTGCTGCTTCATGGTGGTCCCTGTATGGTTGTGGGAAGTATGGCGGTTCGGCTTCTAGCGCCCCACGCGCGGAAGGGCAAGGTTGCGGGCTGTCTTTTCGCCCGCGTTTTACCCGCGTTCGCGTGCCAGGCGGTGGATTGTGCCATCGGGCGCTTCCACGCGCAGGTATCCGTCCGGCCCTTCGTGCAGGTAGTCGGGCGCGATCGGCACCTTGCCATGGCCACCGGGAATATCCAGCACATAGGTCGGCCAGGCGATGCCCGTCACCCGCCCGCGCAGGCTGGCCAGCAGGCGCTGTCCTTCGCGTATGGGCACATGGAAGCGTGCGGTGCCGGGGGCGGGGTCAAGCTGATGCAGGTAATAGGGGCGGATGCGCGCGGCCACCTGCGCGCGCAGCAGGGCCTCAAGCGCTTCGGGCGTGTCGTTGACGCCGCGCAGCAGCACGGACTGCCCCAGTACCGGAATCGCGCGCGCCTGCACGCGGCGGATAGCGGCGCGGGCGGCAGCGGTCAGTTCACGGGCATGGTTGATATGTGCCACCAGCCACATGGAACGCGTGGTTTCCAGCGCATCCGCCATTTCATCATTCAGGCGTTCGGGGTCGGCCACCGGCACGCGGGAATGGATACGGATGGTATGGATATGGTCCATTCCCTCCAGCGCCGTCATGATCGTGCGCATGCGGCGTGGCGACAGCATCAGCGGATCGCCCCCGGTCATCACGACTTCATGAATGTCGGTATGTGCGCGCAGCCAGTCCAGTGCGCGGTTCAGCGCCGCATCATCCAGCACGCCGCCGCCGGGGCCGACATGCTCGCGGCGGAAACAGAAGCGGCAGTAAAGCGGGCAGACCAGCAGCGGCTTGAGCAGCGCACGATCGGCATAGCGGTGTACGATGCCCGGTACGGGGGAAAGCGCGTCATCCCCGATCGGGTCCGGGTCTTCCGTCGGGTCCGTCTTGCATTCCGCCGCGTCGGGAATGACCTGCCGGCCGATCGGGTCATCGGGACTTTCGATCAGGCTGGCAAAGGCGGGGGGAATGGCGGTGGCGTACTGCCGGGCCACCTGATCCAGCGCCGGGACCTGCGCCGGGGTAATCAGGTCTGCCGCAAGCAGGTCGGTTACATTGCGTAGCGTGCGCGTGGCCGGGGACGCCGTGCGGGGATGCTGAAATTCCGGTTTTTTTGAATCGATGACATTCACGATGCGGCGTTGATTTCCTGCTGGGGGGATGAATAATGGCGCTGTGTGGCCATTTATACCATCCGTGGAACATCGCAATGCGCTCAGGGCACGAACGGTTTCTGGCAATCGGGCATGTCCTGTCCGAAGCGGGGGGCGGATCAATGAGAAATGTGAAACACCCGGCCCCGGAAGGTCATCCCGTCACGACACATATGTGCGACGGCATCGTCATTACTTGCAATGGGGCCAATGATACATTTGATGTATGCCGTGACAATAAAAAAGTGAATCTTCAGGCCATCGCAAAAGCCATCGGCAATCTTGATGATTCCAATGTCAGGGTTGTCGATCAGGCGGTAACGGTGTTTGCCTGAGGCATGAATGCTTCTCCGCCACGCCCCGATCCTGCCCGCATTGCCGACCGCCTGCCGTTCCTGCTGCGCCGTAGCCTTGTGCTGCGTGGGGTCCGTGCGTTTTTTGATGCGCGTGGCTACATGGAAGTCGAGACCCCCTATGCCGTGCCGACTCCGGGTGAGGAAGTCCACCTGAAGGTCTTCGCCACCGAACGTGCAGGCGCGGATGGCAGCCGCCAGAAACTGTGGCTGCACACCAGCCCGGAATTCGCCATGAAACGCATCGTGGCGGCGACCGGCCTGCCGGTTTACCAGCTGGCCCGTGTATGGCGGAATGCGGAAGGCAGCCGGCTGCACGCACATGAATTCACCATGCTGGAATGGTATCATCCCGGCGCCACGCTTGATGCGCTGATGGATGAGACGGAAACCCTGCTGCGTGCCGTCCTGCCGCCCGTGGTGCGGGTGGGCGGGGATGACATCAGCATTGCCGCCCCCTTTGAACGCCTGCGTGTCGCGGATGCCTTTCGTCGCTATGTCGGCGTGGATATCCTGGCGAACGAAGGGGATGCCGCCGCCCTTGCGCGCGCGGCAGGCTGCGACCTGCGGCAGGGTGAGACATGGGAAGACCTGTTCTTTCGCCTGATGATGGCGCGGATCGAGCCGCATATCGGGCGCACGCGCCCCACCTTCCTGACGCACTGGCCTGCAAGCCAGGCAGCCCTTGCGCGGCGTGACCCGGCCGATCCACGCGTGGCGCTGCGTTTCGAACTGTATGCGGGCGGGATCGAACTGGCCAATGCGTTCGAGGAACTGACCGACAGCACCGAACAGCGCCAGCGGTTCGAGGCCGATCGTGCCCGCCGCCTGGCGCTTTATCCCGATGAATCCGGTCTGGACTGGCCGATGGATGAAGCTTTCCTGTCCGCCCTCGACACGTTGCCACCATGCGCGGGCATAGCCCTTGGCTTTGACCGTCTGGTGATGCTGGCGGCCGGTACCGGCCGGATCAGTGATGTGCAGTGGATGGGCGAAGGCCAGGGATGACGAAAGAAGTTTTTGGTGACGCTTTTTTCAAAAAGCTTCGAAGCATGCAGCCGTTTTGAAAAAAGACGGCACCCGGAAACTTCTGTTGTTTTTTAAGTGGTTTCTGCCGCCGCAATCGCCGCGTTCATGGCGCGTACACCCGCGCCGGCCCCATCGGGATGGGACCACACGGCACTGATCACCGACAGGAAGTCGGCCCCCGCGCGCACCAGCGTGCCGCAGTTTTCAGGCGTGATGCCACCAATGGCCACGACCGGCAGTTCGATCATGCTGCTCCACCACGTCAGCAGGGCGGGATCGGCGCGGATTTCGGTTTCCTTGGACGGGGAGGGGAAAAACGCACCAAACGCCACGTAATCAGCCCCCGCTTCCCCCGCGCGCAGGGCCATGTCGCGGCTGTCGTAGCATGATACGCCCAGTTGCAGTTCGTCTCCCAGCATGCGGCGCGCCGTGGCCACATCCGTATCGTCCATGCCCACATGCGCCCCGTCGCATCCGCAGGCGATGGCAAGGTCGGGCCGGTCGTTCATGATGAAGGCCACGTCCCGCGCATGGGCAACGGGCTGCAATACGTCCACCGCGCGGCGGATCGTGTCGTCATCCACGTTTTTCAGGCGCAGCTGCACGGCCGCGACCGGACCTGCGTCCAGCGCTTCGGCCAGGCGGGGGGCGAACGTCACCGGATCAAGCGATTCGGGGGTGATGAGGTAAAGCTGGCAATCGGTCATGTCGGCCTGATCCTATGCGACCATCGGGGTGGCGAACAGCCCCCGCATGGCATGTGTCCGCAGGCAGGGCAATGGGGCGTATCCCGGCGGATGGCTGTGATTTGCCCGGCATCAGGGTTTCAGTCAGCCTGTTGTGGCGCGGTGCCGTGTCCGATGCCCGGATCGGGATCTCGGTAACCGGGTGGTCGCGGGTGTCATGCCGTGATCAGCCCGTGACGGGCGCATGACCCAAAAGCGCATGCTTCGGCTGCGGGTTGATGGTATCATGCCGCCACAGGCGGGTTGCCCGTCGCGTGCATCCGGTCATCCTGCGGCAAATCTCCGCAGGTACCGCTCCAGCACCGGCCCCGCGTCACGCGGGGGCAGGTCCAGCGATGCGGGGCGCCGTTCCATCACATGGCCGCCCGTAACCTGCGCCAGGGACACAAGGGCACGGTGCTGTGCCACGGACACATGCGCAATGACGCCACATACGCCCGCGCGCAGGGCGCAGGCGGCGTATCCCGCCGCCTGCCCACAATCCAGAAGGGCCGGCAGCGGGCAGTCCGCCACCAGCGCCGTCCACCATGGCACCCCCATGACACATCCCGCGCCGGGAGGGGAAACCATGGTGCAGTTGACGCGTAACGATGCGGCCATGGCCATGACCCGCGTCAGGTCATGCATGCAGGAAACGGTGATGCAGGGGGCGGCATGCATAGAATGGTCATGTTTGTCGATCATGCTTGACGTTGAAACCACACCGGGCGATCAGTTCAAGGGGAGGAACGAGGGAAAGAATGAACGTGTCTGATATTATCATGCCACCGGGGCAGGAAGTCGCCCCTTCCCCCTCGGATGCCGGACGGGACCCGGCGGATCGTCTTGAACTGGCCCTGAACCGTATTGCCTTCGCCCTTGACCGGCGCACGGAACTGGCGTCCATCGCCCGCCCGTCCGGGCCGGAGGTGGACGTGCAGGCACTGGCGGCCAATATCGATGTCCTGATTGCCCGTGTGCGTGATGTGCTGGGCGAGGACGAAGCTGACGGCGGGAAGGAATAACGGCCATGAGCCAGGTGACCGTGCGCATCAACGGCTTTTCCTATGCCGTGGGCTGCAAGGAAGGACAGGAAAAGCACCTGCAGGCCATGGCGCAGGAAGTGGAGCGGCGTATCGACCGCATCCGCGAACTGGGTGGACATAGCGGGGAGGGACGCCTGCTGGCCCTTGCCGCCCTGCTTATGGCCGATGAAATCCATGACCTGACGGCGGAAAAGGTGTCCTCTGACACCGCCCATCAGCTGGCGCAGGGGCGTCAGGCGCGGATTGAAAACGAACGCCGGCGCGACCAGCTGGCGCATCTGGTTGAACGTGCGGAAAGCATTGCAGCCGCGATGGAAGAAGACTAGATTGCAGGGGCGGGGCTGCCGGGTGCGTCAGGCATGATTCAACCCCTGGGCCGATAAGCACTTCCTAGGGAGCTGGCACTGTCGTGACCGTGGTCACGTTACCTGGCGCCCACCTGCGTCAGCAGGTCCGGGAGGGCTGATCCGACCAACGGCCATGGCGGCTCCGTATATGTTTTCATGACCTCTCTCGATCCCGAATCGTGGCCTGTCGTGCGGGCCAAGCAGGCCCTGCGCCACCAGATGACGCGCCACCGGCAGGCTTTCACGACCAGTCCCACCCGTGCCGGTGCGGAAGAAGCCCTGTGCCACCGCATGGTGCGCGGCCTGCGTGGCATGACCGGGGCGGGGGACTGTATCGCCCTGGTCTGGCCCCTGCCGGGGGAAAGTGACCTGCAGCCGGTCATGCAGGCCCTGCATGCGGACGGGATGTGCATTGTCCTGCCTGAAACCCCGCCGCGCGGCCATCCACTGATCTTTCGACGCTGGCGGCCCGAATGTCCCATGCTGCCGGGACGTTACGGCACCCTGCACCCCGATGGTCCCCCCATGCAGCCCGATGTGGTGTGTGTGCCGCTGCTGGCGTTTGACCGACGTGGCATGCGGCTGGGATATGGCGGCGGATATTACGACCGCACGCTGGCGCGCCTGCCGCGTGCGCGAACGGTTGGTTTTGGCCTGTCCTTTCAGGAAGTGACATGCATTCCGACCGGCCTGTATGATGTGGCATTGCCCGCGATCGTGACCGAACGTGAATGGATCCGGTGTCGTGGCGACGGGCGTACACGGTAACAAAGGCTGTTTTCTTGAGAATTCTGTTTCTGGGTGACATTGTCGGGCGCGTGGGGCGCGAAGCCGTTATTTCACGCCTGCCTACCCTGCGGCGCGACCTGGCACTCGATCTTGTGGTGGTGAACGGGGAAAACGCCAGCCATGGCTTCGGCCTGTCGCCCGCCATCGGGCGTGACCTGATCGAAGCGGGGGCCGATGTCATCACCCTGGGCAACCATAGCTGGGATCGTCGTGACCTGATCGGCCATATCGATAGCGAACCCCGCATCATCCGCCCCGCCAACTACCCCCCTGGCACACCGGGACAGGGCAGCGTGGTGGTGGAACTGGTCGATGGCCGCAAGGCGCTGGTGGTCAGTGTCATGGGCCGTCAGTTCATGGATGCGATGGATGATCCGTTCCGCTCCGTCACCGATATCCTGTCGCGACACCGGCTGGGTGTGACCATGCACGCCGCCGTGGTGGACGTGCATGCCGAAGCCACGAGCGAGAAATGGGCCATGGGGCATTTCCTTGATGGCCGGGTATCGCTGGTGATCGGTACCCATACCCACACGCCCACGGCGGACCATCGTATCCTGTCCGGCGGTACCGCATTCCAGACCGATGCGGGCATGTGTGGCGATTATGACAGCGTGATCGGCATGGGCAAGGACGCGGCCATCGCCCGCTTCGTGCGCAAGATGCCCGGTGACCGCCTGCAACCCGCCGAAGGGGATGCCAGTATTGCGGGCATGATGGTGGAAACCGATGACGCGACCGGCCTGGCCCGCCGCATGGCCCCGGTCAGGCAGGGTGGCCATCTGGCCCCGACGCTGCCGGATTTCTAAAAGAAAGAAGTTTCTGGATGTCGCCTTTTTTCAAAAAGGCGGCGTTCTTCTGAAGCTTTTTGAAAAAAGCTTCACCAAAAACTTCCTTATGGTTTCGAGACTGTTTCGGGGACAGATTTTTTGAATGGTCCCGAAAATTAAAGCGGTTTGCAAAGGCCACTGCCCTTTGCCGGGTCTCAGGGCAGCGCCCTGAGAAAACCCTCCACCCCATATGGCGGTCGGAACGTGTTCGCAAGACCCGTTTCGCCCCCCAGCCAGGTGCGAAAGCAGCCCCATCCCCGCCGTTACCGGAACGCCGGTTCGTCAAACCCGCGCAGCTTGCGTGAATGCAGGCGGTCCACACCCTGCGCGCGCAACTGCTGCATGGTCTCGATTCCCACCACCAGATGCTGGCGCACGCGTTCGCGGTAGAAGGCATTGGCCATGCCGCGCAGCTTCAGTTCCCCATGAAGCGGCTTGTCCGATACGCATAATAACGTGCCGTAGGGCACGCGGAAACGGAACCCGTTGGCCGCGATGGTGGCCGACTCCATATCCACTGCGATGGCGCGGGAGGTGTTGATGCGGGTGAACAGCGCGCCAAGCCGCAGTTCCCAGTTCCGGTTGTCCGTGGTCATGACCGTGCCGGTGCGCAGGCGTGTCTTGACTTCGGCATCATGCAGGCCGGTCACGCGCGCGGTTACGTCCTGCAGCGCCATCTGCACTTCGGCAATGGGGGGAACGGGCACCCATGGCGGCAGGTCGTCATCCAGCACGTGGTCGTCACGCAGGTAGCCATGCGCCAGCACGTAATCCCCCAGCTTCTGGCTGCGGCGCAATCCCGCGCAATGGCCCACCATCAGCCAGCAGTGCGGGCGCAGCACCGCAAGGTGGTCGGTAATGGTCTTGGCATTGGCGGGGCCTACGCCAATATTGATCAGTGTGATGCCGTCGCCGTCGGGGCGGCACAGGTGGTAGGCGGGCATCTGCGGCAGGCCCTGGCCCGCATGGGTGGGTGCATGCGGGGCGTCGCGGGTGTGGATGATCTCCCCCGGTTCGACAAAGGTGGTGTATTCCGATCCCGCATCCACCTGGGCATGCCCGTATTCGCGGAATGCATCCACGTAACGCTGGTAATTGGTCAGCAGGATGAAGCGCTGGAAATGGCGCGGTGCGGTGCCGGTGTAATGGTGTAGCCGCGCCAGTGAATAATCGGTGCGTGCCGCCGTAAACAGAGCCAGCGGCCGGGGCACGCCGGGGCGCGGGATGTAATCGCAGTTGGCGATCGAATCATCAGTGACATGCAGGTCAGGCAGCGCGAAATGTGACTGGATCCATGCCAGGTCGGATTCGGTCAGCGACGTAACTGCTTCCTCCATCACATAGGGTAGCGGGATTGGCTGGTTCGACAGTCCGACCATGACCGGCGTTCTGTAATGGCGCAGCAGGCTTTCGATCTGTTCGCGCCAGTAATCGGCAAACAGCGCGGGCCGGGTCAGGGTGGTGCCATAGAATCCCGGCTCCAGCACTACGTCAAAGGGCGGACGGGGGCCATCGGGTGGCAGGGCGGCCTGCGGCATGAAGGCCAGGTAGGGATAGACCGCATCCGCAAGGCCCGTCGTATCGCGTGTGATAAAGGCATGGCGGACCAGTTCGCCCGCATGGTCATACAGTTCGGTAATGCGGGCCACGGCGGCATCCGCCGTATCGAACGGCTGGAAGTCACGTCCGACCTGCTGCAGGAGGGGGGCTGTATCCATGGCGCGTCTCTCCGTCTGCCTGACGCGCCTAGCGGCGGATCAGGATGTAGTTGATAGTCAGGTCAATGGGGAAGGTATCCCCCTGCATGTCCGGTGGCACCGGCGGTAGCTGTGCGTTGCGGAACATGCCCACCGTCGCGGCATCAAGGTAGTACGACCCCGACTGCCCTGTCAGGCGCACCTTGGTGACATGGCCATCGCGGTCCAGTTCCACATGCACCGAGGACGGGCCTTCCTCACCCGCGCGGGCCGCTTCCTCGGGGTAGTACATGTGGCTGCGGATCCAGCGGTCGAGTTCGCTGCCATAATCATCGCTGACCCCCTTGATCTGCGTGTTGGTGGAATAGGGGGCGTTGACCTGGCCATTCTTGACCAGCGGGCCAAGCGACAGGTCGATCGGGCTGCCCGTGCCGCCCGCGCGTCCGCGCTGGCTGCGGCGCGGCAGGGGTGATTGCGACAGTGACCAGTTACGCGGATGTTCCAGCGCCCTGTAGTCCGTGGCGGAGGAATGGTTGTGCGACTGCTGTGCGGGGTGGTGGCCGTGGCCCGAACTCTGCATGGACGGATTGAACGCATCCTGCCGTTCGGACTGCGGTACCGACAGGTCGGATGGCGCGTCACTCAGCGGCGGTGCGGCAGGCACTTCCGGCGTGGGTATGTTGGGCGAGGGGGAGGAATCCTCGTCACTCTGCTGCGGGTTGGGGGTCTTTTCCTGCGCACTGGGTTCGGGCTGGTCCTGCTGCTGCCGTGGCGCGTTCTGGCCGCCCGCCATGTCGGGGGAGGACTGTCCCTGCATCCCGCTGGAGGTCGGCGGCGAAAAGACCATTTCCACCTGTGGCTCCGACTGCGTGGCATTGGGGGAGCCATGCTGGCTGTGGTGGGCGGATTCAATCAGGATGGTCGCCAGAAGGGCCGCGTGCAGCAGCCCCGATATGGCGATGGCCCGGCCGGGGCCGGGTGTTTCTTCCGTATCGGGGCGGATCAGGCCCGACATGGTGGGGCGCAGCTTGCGATAGCCCGGCGGTGGCGGCACGGCCACGCCCGCCAGCAGGCGCTCGCGGTCGGGTGGCTGGTACTGGTCCCCTGCCGGATCAGGCGGCAGGCTGGCGCCGGGCTGTGTGCGGCGTGGGATCAGTACGGGCTCCACGGCATTGCGCCGCCGGGAGGAGGGACTGAGTGTCACCGTCATGAAAGGCTACGGGTCTCCGCCATGTTGGTCTGTTGCCGGGGCCGCGCACCTGCCTGCCCTGTTATATCGCCAGCATAACCGACGCGGATGGGGGGTCTGTCAAGGACCGGATGTGTAACGGAAGGCGGTTCAGTAACGTTCAGTGAAATTTTCCAGCAGTTCCGCAAATCTTTCGGGGTTTTCGACATGCAGCCAGTGCCCGGCCTGTTCGATCAGTTCCAGCCGGTAGCACGGAAACAGCCGACGCATGATGGCATAATGCTCGGGGCGGATATAGGGGGAATTCCCCCCCGCCAGGAATAGCGTGGGACCGGGATAGGCATAGCCTTCTGGTATGTAGGGCCAGTTTTCCACATTGGGCATCGATTCCACGATTTCCCGCAGACCGATGCCCCAGCCCGGGTTTTCCCCCACCCGGATGTTCTGCAGCATGAGCGCGCGGACATCCGTGTTGGGAATGTAGTGCTGCAGCAGCCTGTCCGCGCCCGCGCGGTTGAGGAACGGCGGAAACGGCACCCGCAGCATCTGTTCGCCCAGCGCGAACTGACCATGCCCGGTGCGTGCAGGCGGGATATCGGCCACCAGCAGGCTGTGCACCATGCCCGGTCGCGTCAGCGCCAGCGTCATCGCGACCTTGCCACCCATGGAATGCCCCACCAGGGTCGCGGGCAGGGCATTGTGGTGGGCCAGCGTTTCCAGCAGGTCGGCGGCCATGGTGTAGTAATCCATAAGCCCGTGCGGGCTGTCGCCATGGTTGCGCAGGTCAATGGCCAGCGTGCGACGGGTGGTGGCAAGCCGGCGCTGGAAGAAGCCAAGGTTGCGCGCCCGTCCGAACAGGCCATGCAGCAGGACAACGGGGGGGCGCCCGGCCGTGTCCGCGGTAATCTGTTCTGGTCCGCGCTCAATGACGTTCAGTAGCACCCGCTGTGTTCCTATCGTCCTGTCGTATCGATGGGCAGGTGCTGCAGGTCCAGCATGATCTTGCCCATATGCGTTCCGTTTTCCATGAGTTTATGGGCATCGGCAACCCGCGCAAAGGGGAAGGTGGCATGGATGATGGGCCGGATGGTCCGCTGCGCCAGCAATGGCCATACCCGTTCTTCCAGCTGGCGGGCGACGGCGGCCTTGTATGCGGCATCACGCGGGCGCAGCGTACTGCCTGTCACCACCAGCCTGCGGGTCATGATGCGCGCCAGGTTGACGCCATCGGCCTTCGCCCCGCCCTGCAGGGCGATGATGACCAGCCGTCCCGCCGTTGCCAGTGACCGTAGGTTGCCATCCAGATACGCGCCCCCGATCATATCAAGGATGACATCCACACCCCGGCCTTCCGTCAGTTCCTTTATGCGCTTGGGAAAATCCTCGGTCCGGTAATTGATGGCGGCGGTGGCGCCAAGCGTGGTGCACAGCGCGCATTTGTCATCCGTGCCCGCCGTGGCATAGACCGTACCCCCCATGGCGCGCACAAGCTGGATGGTCGTGGTGCCGATACCGCTGGTCCCCCCATGCACCAGCACGCTTTCACCCGGTTTCAGCCCCGCTGTCATGAACAGGTTGGACCAGACGGTGAAAAAGGTTTCGGGCAGGGCGGCTGCATGGATGGCGTCAAGGCCCGTGGGCCATGGCAGGCACTGGCCCGCGGGCACGGTGCAGTACTGGGCATAGCCCCCGCCATTGACCAGCGCGCATACCCGCGCGCCGATGGCGGGGAAACTGTCGGCGGGTACGTCTGGTCCCGTCGCCACGACTTCCCCCGCGACTTCCAGCCCCAGCAGGGGACTGGCCCCCGGCGGTGGCGGATACAGTCCCTGGCGCTGCATGATGTCGGGCCGGTTGATGCCCGCCGCCATGACGCGGACCAGTACCGTCCCCCCGGTGGGCCGGGGCACGGGCAGGGTGGAAATGCGTAGGCAATCGGGACCGCCGGGCTGGCTGAAGGTAACGGCCTGCATGGTGTCGGGTATGGCTTGGGTCATGTCTGTCCTCGTGGGGCGTGTACGTGCGGCATGCAGGCCTCAAGGTGTAGGCGATTGGTGGGCAGGACCAGTGTGCAGGGCCGGGAATCGAGCAAACGTGTGCACACGATCCCGGTTGCCCCATTGTTGCGCGCGGTTGTGATGCGGACATGAAAAAAGCGCCGGAACCATTCCGGTCCCGGCGCTTTCGTCCATAAGGCCTTCCCGGAGGGAAGCCGTTATCAGACGGAGTAGTACATTTCGAATTCAGCGGGGTGCGGCGTGTGTTCGAACTTGTAGACTTCTTCCCACTTCACGGCACAGTAGCTTTCGATCTGGTCCTTGGTGAACACGTCACCGGCCAGCAGGAATTCGTAATCGGATTCCAGCGCCGTCAGGGCTTCACGCAGGGAGCCGGCAACCGTCGGGATCTGCTTCAGTTCTTCCGGCGGCAGGTCATACAGGTCCTTGTCCATCGCATCGCCCGGGTGGATCTTGTTCTTGATCCCGTCGAGGCCAGCCATCAGCATGGCGGCGAAAGCAAGGTAGGGGTTCGCGGTCGGATCGGGGAAACGGACCTCGACGCGCTTCGCCTTCGGGCTGGTCGCGTACGGGATACGGCACGAAGCGGAGCGGTTGCGCGCCGAGTATGCCAGCAGCACGGGCGCTTCGAATCCGGGGATCAGGCGCTTGTAGGAGTTGGTGGACGGGTTGGTGAAGGCGTTCAGCGCCTTGGCGTGCTTGATGATGCCGCCGATGTAGTACAGCGCCTCATCCGACAGGTCGGCATAGCCATTGCCGCCGAATGTGGGCTTGCCGTCGCGCCAGATGGACTGGTGGACATGCATGCCCGAACCGTTGTCGCCATAGATCGGCTTCGGCATGAAGGTTGCCGTCTTGCCATAGGAATGGGCAACGTTGTGCACGCAGTACTTGTAGATCTGCATGAAGTCGGCGGAGCGGACCAGCGTGTCGAACTTGGTGCCCAGCTCATGCTGCGACTGTGCGACTTCGTGGTGGTGCTTTTCGATGGGCAGGCCCATCTCACCCATGGTGGTCAGCATTTCGGCGCGCAGGTCGCCTTCGCTGTCAACCGGGGCTACGGGGAAGTAACCACCCTTGACGCCGGGGCGGTGGCCCATGTTGCCTTCGGGGTAGTCCTTCAGCGAGGCGCCGGGGCCTTCGATGCTTTCCAGCTCGTAGGTGCCGAAGTTCGGGCCGGTGCCGAAGCGCACGCTGTCGAAGATGAAGAATTCGGCTTCGGGGCCGAAGAAGGCGGTGTCGCCCAGGCCGGTGGACTGCAGGTACTGTTCGGCCAGCTTGGCGGTCGCGCGCGGGTCGCGGTTGTAGAACTGCCCGGTGGACGGTTCGACAATATCACAGATCAGGATCAGCTGCGGCTTGGCGGAGAACGGGTCCATAACCGCGGTGGTCGGGTCAGGCAGCAGGATCATGTCGCTTTCGTTGATGGCTTTCCACCCGGCGATGGAGGAGCCGTCGAACATGAAGCCTTCGCGGAAGGTGTCTTCCTCGATCGTGGTGACGTACTGGGTGGTGTGGTGCCACTTGCCACGCGGATCGGTGAAACGCAGGTCAACCATCTCGACCGCGTTTTCCTTGATGATATCAAAGACCTTCGCGATGGCCTTGGCGGAATGTGACGGCGTGGAGGCCGCGGCCGGGGCCTGTGCTTTTTTTGCCATGTTAATTTACCTGTCCTGACTTTGGTGTGCCGTTCCATGCGGCGCGGCGGCTATGGTTACGGAAACGGAAGGCTGCTGTCGATAGGCCTGCGGTCATGGAAGCCATATTTGCATCCCTGACCTCAGACCGCATCGGCGCCGCGCTCACCTGTGCGGATACGGATGACATCCGTGACGGGGGTGACAAATATCTTGCCATCGCCGATGCGCCCCGTGCGGGCGGCCGCCATGATGGCTTCTATCGCGCGCTCGGTCATGTCGTCGGGACACACGATTTCCAGTTTTACCTTGGGCAGGAAGTCGATGATGTATTCCGCGCCACGGTACAGTTCCGTATGGCCTTTCTGCCGCCCGAAGCCCTTGGCCTCCGTGACGGTGATTCCCATCAGACCGATTTCATGCAGGGCCTCCTTCACCTCGTCGAGTTTGAAGGGCTTGATGATGGCCTCGATCTTTTTCATGCTGCTGTGTCTGTCTTCCGTCTCGTGGCGTAGGGTCCGCGGTGCCGTCTGTCTGGCGCAGGCAGGGTTGCATGGCTTTGGATTTCAGGCAATCGGATGATAAGGCAAAAAACACGCACGCGCGCGCGTCCTGATATGCGCGCCGGGACAGGATGATATGATGAAACCCGCCAACTCGCTGCTTTCGGGGCTGCCGACCACCATTTTTTCAGTCATCTCTGCGCTGGCGGTGAAACATGACGCCATCAACCTCGGTCAGGGCTTTCCCGATACCGAAGGACCCGCCGACATGGTGGATGCCGCGGCCGACGCCCTGCGTGACGGACGCAACCAGTATCCCCCGCTTGCGGGCCTGCCGGAACTGCGGGCCGCCGTGGCACGGTCCAATGCGCGCTTTTATGGAATTGCGGTCGATCCCGCGCGTGAAGTGGTGGTGACATGTGGTGCTACGGAAGCGATTACCGCCTCCCTCATGGCACTGGTCAACCGGGGCGATGAAGTGGTGGTGTTCGAACCGTTATACGACACGTACATGCCGGTTCTGGACATGCTGGGCGCGGTCGTGCGCAAGGTGCGGCTGACACCGCCGCACTGGGACCTGCCGCGGGCGGAACTGGCGGCTGCCTTCAGCCCGCGCACCAAGGCGATCTTGCTGAATACACCCATGAATCCGACCGGGAAGGTGTTCACCCGCGATGAACTGGAGTTCATCGCCAGCCTTGTCGCGCGCCATGATGCCTATGCGGTGTGTGACGAGGTGTATGAACACCTGACTTTCGGCACGATTGCGCACCTGCCGCTCATGACGTTGCCGGGCATGCGTGAACGCACGATCCGCATTGGCAGCGCGGGCAAGAGCTTTTCCATGACGGGATGGAAGGTTGGTTACGTCACGGCTCCCGCCCCGCTGGCTGACCTGGTGATGAAGGCGCACCAGTTGCTGACATTCACTGTCGCCCCCAACCTGCAGCGTGCGGTGGCCATGGGGCTGGACAAGGATACCGCCTATTTCCACCAGCTGGCGGAAGGCATGCGCGGCGCGCGTGATACCCTTGCGGATGGACTGTCGCGGGCGGGCCTGTCGGTGCTGCCATCGGATGGCAGCTACTTCCTGATCGCCGATATCGCGCCACTTGGCTTTGCGGGGGATGATGTCGCGTTCTGCCAGCAGATGATCCGCCATGTGGGCGTGGCTGCGATTCCGGTCTCGGCTTTCTATGACAGCAGGGGCACGGATATCCCCGCCCGCTATGTCCGTTTTGCCTTCTGCAAGAAGAAGGAGGTGATCGCGGGCGCCGTAAAGCGGCTGCAATCCGTGCGTGAACGGCTGTGCGCAGGAAATGTGGTGGAAATCCAAAAAGGATAGTTGACGTACGCGTACGGATTTTCTAAATCACTGCGCAGTTGTGGCGGACGTAGCTCAGTTGGTAGAGCGCCGGTTTGTGGTACCGGTTGTCGCGGGTTCAATCCCCGTCGTTCGCCCCAACCCACCTTTCCTGAAAATAACGAATATGACGTGTGGCGGCAGGCTATTGCCCGGGTCGCGCGAATGTGCGTTCCAGCCCGGCCAGTAGCGGCGTGGGCGTAAGCCCCAGTTGCGTGCGCATGGGAGCAATGTCGAAAATCTTGTCTTCCATCAGTCGCCGCACCTCGGCTGGCGCAATGTGGGGCAGGCCGGGCAGATGGATTCGCGCCGCCGCCATCAGCAGCCAGCCGGGAACGGATGCGACAGGCCGTGGGCGCAGCCCCGCCGCGATCGCGACATGGCGCGTGAAATCACGATAGGTAACCTGATCCCCACCCGCGATGACCAGGCTGTGCGGCCCATCCCACGCGTGGTTCAGGGCGGCAAGGATGGCGCGGGTCACATCGCCCTGCCATATGGGCTGGATGCGTGATGTGCCACCACCGGGCAGCGGCAGGATGGGCAGGCGGCGCATGAGGGTGGCAAGGCGCTGCACGTTATCCTCTCCCGTTGCGCCATAAATCATGGTCGGGTGCAGCAGCACGCCATGGCGGCCTGAGCGGACAAATGCCTGCGCGCCTGCCATCACGCCACGCGCATGCGCGTCGGGCCAGCGGGTAAAGATACGGGTGCTGCCCAGCGCCACGATCCGGGCCTGTGGCGCCGCCGCCGCCAGCACGGCGGGCAGGTGGCGGGCATGGGCGGTCAGGACAATGGACGTGGCATCAGCCAGTGCAGCGCGCAGGCGGCCGGTATCATCGCGCAGGTCAGCCACACGGGCCGGATACGCCATGCCCGTCGCCCGCCACCGGGACAGGTTGCGCATGACGGGCACAACGGGCCGCCGGGCCGCCTTCAGCGCATGGCACAGCGCCAGTCCCGACCGGCCGGTCGCGCCAATGACATGCACCGGCCCGGCATCGGTCATCAGGGTGTGGAGATGGTCAGGCCCAGCGGTGCGGCAACCGACGGATCCCCGGCCATGGACAGGGCAACACCCAGCATCATCAGGTTGACAGGCTTCATCGGGCGCAGGGCGATCTGCAGCGGGTGGTCCTGCGGTGACTGCAGGAAGCGGCCCATGGCGCGCATCGAGGCATCATCGGACGTGCTGAGCGTGGTCAGCAGGTTCTGCCGGTAGGTGTCCACATCCATGTCACGGCTTTTGGCCAGACCGGCCACCACGTGATTGGCCAGCGACAGGTCGTCCCACGTCATGGCGGCGGAGACGATCCGCGCGGTTTCGGGAATGATGGCCATGTCGTCAAACGGGATCTGGTCCAGTTCGGACACCATGGTCAGGTTGCCCATGTCGGGGGATTCGATGGTCAGCGGTTCCAGATGCACACGGCCCGCGCTGCGGTCGCTGGTGCTGTTGGCGTGGATGTTGCCGCTGAAATGGTCATAGCCGAAGGCATTGAGGATGGACGGGTTGTCCGTGCCGGTGGACCACAGGGTCAGGTGGTCCAGCTTCGTATCCATCTTGTCTTCGGTTTCGGTGGAAAAGCGCGACGTGGTCACATGGTCGATCTGCAGCATGGGGTGGGTGCTGTCGATTTCCACCTTCTTCAGGTCCATCGTCTGCGGATGGCGTTCATGCACCAGATGCCCCGACTGGATCAGGCTTGCGACCTCGCTGGCGAAATCCGGGCCGTCCACCACGATATGATCGACGGAAATGCGGCGTGTCGGTGTCAGGTTGATCTGCGTCGCCAGCCGGTCAAGGTCCAGATGCGATGCGCGGCCCATTCCGTACTGGCTTACGGTCATGCGCCCGATGGTCACGTCCGTCTGGCTGGCGGGAATGGCCAGATGCATGTTGGTGAACGTCCCCTTGTCCAGCACCAGGGAATCGAAACCCAGCGGGCGGGCCATGTCGCCCGCCGCACGCGCGGTGTTGGGCAGGACAAGGTTGCCCAGTTCCACCTGATCCAGCGATATGGTGTTGGAGGTGGTCATGACCTTCACGTTGCGCAGCACCAGACTGCCGATCTTCTCGCCCTGCACGTTATTGCCGGTCAGCCCACCCAGCCGCACGTCGGCTGCGATCAGCGTCATGGCGGGATTGTGGTAGGTGACAGCGGTGAAATGCGCCCCCCGCGCCAGCGTGCGCGGGCGCGCCGTGGCGTAGCTGAACGTGGCGTCAGGCCCGATGGAGGCCCGGAAGTCGGCAATGCCGGCCTCCAGCCTGCGTTGGGCAAAGTGGTGCACCCCCCAGCTGCCGACCAGCAGCACAAGTATAAGCAGGGGAATGGCGGGATAGAGTTTCTTCACGAGCCTGATATCCGTAATGACCTTGAACTGAGTGCTATCGCATTCCAGCCCCCTTGGGCAATCGCCAGCGGGCAGAGAGCTGCGGAAAGATGTGCGGTATCATGATACCACACACGTTTTTTTACCGGAAAAATGCCGCCTGTACGGGATTATGTGCTTGACGTTCGTGTCCCGTACGGATGATAACGCGCCACCTGTTACCGCTACATTACTGGACGGAACACTGAATCCATGAAGACCACACTTTCGCTGAAACCCGCAGAGGTGACGCGTGGCTGGACCCTGATCGACGCCGAAGGCCTCGTCCTGGGTCGCCTGGCGACCATCATCGCCCAGCGCCTGCGCGGCAAGCACAAGCCCCAGTTCACCCCGCATGTTGATTGCGGCGACAACATTGTCGTCATCAACGCCGAGAAGGTCCGCCTGACCGGCAACAAGGTGGACCAGAAGCTGTTCCACTATCACACCGGCTATCCCGGTGGGATCAAGGAACGCACCATCACCCAGCGCCTGACCGGCAAGAATCCCGGTGATGTCGTGCGCAAGGCTGTCGAGCGCATGATCACCCGTGGCCCGCTGCAGCGCGCGCAGATGAAGCACCTGTATGTGTATGCCGGTAGCGAACATCCGCACGAAGGGCAGAAGCCGCAGGTTCTCGACGTTGCGTCAATGAACCGCAAGAACGCCGTGAACACCCAGAAGGTCGGGGGCTGAACAACATGTCCGAAACCCAAGAACGTACAGGCACGCTGGCCGACCTCAAGGAAGCGGTTGCTTCCGGCCAGGTTACCTCTTCGCAGGAAGCCGCACCCGTTTACGAAGCCAAGCGCGATGCGCAGGGCCGTTCCTATGCCACGGGCCGTCGTAAGGACGCCGTGGCCCGTGTGTGGATCAAGCCGGGCAAGGGCGACATCATCGTCAATGGCCGTCCGGTCGGCACCTATTTCGCACGCCCCGTGCTGCGCATGCTGATCACCCAGCCGTTCCTGGTTGCTGATCGCTACAACCAGTTTGACGTGTACTGCACCGTTGTCGGTGGCGGTCTGTCCGGTCAGGCTGGTGCGGTCCGTCATGGTATCAGCCGTGCGCTGACCCATTACGAACCCGCGCTGCGCAGCATCCTGAAGGCTGCTGGCTTCCTGACGCGCGATTCGCGTGTTGTTGAACGTAAGAAGTACGGTCGCGCCAAGGCCCGTCGTTCCTTCCAGTTCAGCAAGCGCTGATCCTGTCTATCCCGTGGCGTGCCACGGGATACGGGTTTTGCAACGGGGTCGGTCCAGCAATGGACCGGCCCCGTTGTGCATCAGGCGTGCCGGATCGGCGCGGTATCAGGCAAAGGGGTTGGCGACCTTGGCCGGTTTGCGGGGCGGCAGGGAATCAGGCAGGTCCTGCTGCGCTTCCAGGGTCGTCACGACCTGCTGCATGAAGGCCAGCAGCGCGCGCGCGCGTTCCAGCCCGGCTTTGTCACGACTCAGGTCCGTCTGGCCGTAAAAGGCGATGCTGTCGGTGCCGTTTTCCACCGTCATGCCACCAACGGTACGGCTGGCGCTGTTATCGGCAAAGGGGACCAGCGCGTCGGTGGCTGTCGGGTGATGGGCGGTCATGATCTGTCTCCTGCAAAAAAGAAAGGGGCTGGTCACCACCGATAATAGATATGCCGGCTGCGGCGGTGGTAACGGGTTGTCCTGCGTGTGTGGGGACGTGTCGTGCCCAACGGCAACGTCATGCAGGTCTGCTTCAGGCGTGCGGGCAGGGCGGGAAAGGGATCGATCCCGGTAATATGGGTCAGTTCCGCCACGCTGACATGGCTGCAGCCGGGCGTGCGGGCGACGTTATGGCATACGTAAACCCCCGTCTGTTCACGGCGCGGGTCATATATGGCCTTCCATGTCGAGGTCGGCACCAGCACGCGATCCGCCCCGATGGCCGACAGCGTGCGGCCATGGAAGGCGGGGCCGGTCACGACATACAGTTCCCCTTCACGCAGGGTCAGCCTGCGCACGGCCGATTCGATTTCCTCCCACCTGCCCCGGTTCAGTGCGGCGCGTTGCGGCACGATATTGGACAGCAGGAACGTCTCTTGCTGTGTCTGTTCGTCGGGCATGTCGCCCGAGGGGCTCATATGCCCCCGGTCAAAGCCGGATCGGACATAGTCTTCCAGTTCCGCCCGCGCCGCTGGCGCAATGCGCGGGTCAGGGTGGAAGTCCCCCCGGCGCGGGGTGGACATGGCCGCGCGGATCATGGCGGTATCAAGATGTTCCGCCGACCACAGGGGTTCGTGTGCCAGCCCGGAATACAGCACGGCATAGCGGGCATTGCACAGCAGTTGTGTCCGGGGCGACAGTTTTGCATTGTCCAGCGTTGGCAACTGCTGCCCCGCCCCCATTTCCGCACACCCTTCGGCGTGTGCGGCATGGGATGGGAACAGGGCCACAAGCCAGACCAGAAGGGGCAGGACATACCGTGTCATGCGAAGGGCAGGGCAATGTCGGGACACGGTCTGGCGTTATCCATCTGTTCTGGTAAAATGGGGCTTATCCATGAAACATCTGATAAGGCAGGGCAATGGCCGAGCAACCTGATTCAGGAAATCCCGGCCCGCAGGATTCCTTCGTCCTGCATCGTCGTGAACTGCCCCCCACGCGGCGCGAGCGCATGCTGCGCATCGGCCTGCGTGTGGTGACGGTCGTGCTGTTGGCGGCGGCGTTGATCGACCTCGTCATGCAGCTTGCCGGACATGGTCGTTAAGGAACTGTCGGCTAATAACAAGGAAGTTTTTGGTGAAGCTTTTTTCTGAAAGCTTCAGAAGAACGCCGCCTTTTTAAAAAAGACGGCGCCAAAAAATTTTTATGTTTATTTATCAATAATTTTTCCCTTAAGGGGAATGCGCCCCTGCTGTTGTGGCGGGCGATGGCAGGTCGGCTGAAATGCCGCTTCTGGACAGGGCAATGGTCACGTCTATCGTTTCCTGATTGACCTGCGCATCAAATTCCTGGTCCACCACCGGGTTCTGCGCCATCGTCATCATGTCGCCAAAACGCAGATGCGCCCAGTCAATGCGGTCATGTGCCTGACGGGTCACGTCAAAATTCACCATGGGGTGCCGCGTACCGTTCGGGGCGGTGTAGGACCATGCAAAATGACAGCGTACGGGTGCGCCGCGCTGGGTAAACAGTGTGTGGACGAAGCCGGGCGTCACATCCATCTGCAATGTGTTCATGAGATAATGCGGCGCCTGCTTCTGCAGGGCGGGTGTGACCTGCGTATTGAACAGTCCGGCCTGAATCATTTCGGGCATGTGGGCCATGAAAGTGGGCTGGTTTATGGTCATTTCCACCACGCAGGGCGCGGTCTGCGCAAAGCGGGTTTCAATACCCCATGCATGTGCGGTCGTCTCCGTTCCCATGATGGGCGCGGGATAGGTGGCTGATGCGGCATGTGCCACATCCATGCCACCCATAAGGGCCAGGACCAGAACGGTCCCATGCAGGGTCCACCGTGGCGGGACAGGACATTCGGGATGGGTCGGACGTGTCAGGCTAGGCAAGGGTCGGCACCGGTCTGTGTAAGGTCTTGGTGAATTGTCAGGGTGACAGGAAACAGCTTTTGTCCCCCTGCTGTCACGGGGGGTGTGGGCATGTCAGCCCTGTCCAGTATGGGCGGCCAGCCACATCGTGGGCAAGTCCTGCCATATACCGTGCATGGGGCAGGTGATGGGCAGGTACGTCGGTATATTGCATTTCATGGCAATGATTATTGCGGACCATTCATGTTCTGCATGTATTGTTTTGGTATCTGTCTGTCCATATTGCCATCAGTCATTGAAATGCCACAATAATCATCTTTTTCATGCCCTGCGGTCCCACTGCCACGCGCTGGCGGGGGCGTGTCACATAGCCCGGACCATGGTTGTCAACCAATTGTGGCCACAGGGTTTTTTCGGGATATGTGATGATGAAACTCCTTCTGCCCTGCCGCGTTTGCGGCGGGTAATGGAAATCAGAAGAATATTGCCGGTGGCGGTCTGTCGATACGGTCTGCCCATGGGGTGGTCGTGCCATTCAGGCTGGCGCAACCGGCAGTTCGGGTCAGGGAACCATGTTTGAGTCAAAGATCATAGAAGTGGATGGCGTGTTCGTGGGGGCGGCCATCATTACGGGCATTGCGTCCTCGCTGCGTTTTTACGCAACCCATGACAGCGTGCGCAGCCTGCACAACGCCATCCTGCCCGATCTGGTGGCGCTGAAGCAGCGGGTGACGGCGACATTTCGCCGCATGGGGCATAAGGCCGTCACCTTCCGCGAGGCCTAGCCACACAACGCGCGACGCCCCGGTGGGAACGTGTATCCCGCCGGGGCGTCGGTGTCGGAAAAGACTGTCTGAACAGTCTGCAATCCCAAGAAAGTTTTTGCTGAAGCTTTTTTCAAAAAGCTTCAAAAGAACGCCGCCTTTTAGAAAAAAGGCGGTATCCAAAAACTTTGATTATTTTCCAACAGTCTGCCAGGTCGCCGGATATATCAGCGGCTGGTGCGGCGCCCAAGCTGACTGACATCACGTACGGCGCCGCGCGCGGCACTGGTGGTCAGTGCGCTGTAAGCCTGAAGGGCGACGGAGACTTCGCGTTGCCGGTCTGGCTGCCACGCCCGGTCGCCACGTTCTTCCATTTCGTCGCGGCGGGCAGCCAGCTGCGCATCGGTGACGGTGGTGCGCAGGACGCGGTTGGGAATGTCGATCTCGATCGTATCGCCTTCATGCAGAAGGCCGATGATGCCGCCTTCCGCCGCCTCGGGCGAGATATGGCCGATCGACAGCCCCGAACTGCCGCCAGAAAAGCGGCCATCGGTAATCAGGGCGCATTTTTCAGCCAGTCCCTTGGATTTAAGGTAGCTGGTCGGATACAGCATTTCCTGCATCCCCGGCCCACCCTTCGGTCCTTCGTAGCGGATCACCACCACGTCGCCCGGCACGATCTTATTGCCAAGGATGGCAGATACGGCCGCGTCCTGGCTTTCGAAAATGCGGGCCGGGCCGGTAAAGGTCAGCAGGTTATCGGCAACGCCCGCGGTTTTGACGATGGCGCCATCTTCCGCAAGGTTGCCAAACAGCACCGCAAGGCCACCGTCCTGGCTGTAGGCGTGTTCCGAATCACGGATCGCGCCATTGGCACGGTCGGTATCCAGCGCCTTGTACCGGCTGGCCTGCGAAAATGCTTCCGTGGTGCGCACGCCACCGGGGGCGGCGCGGAAGAAGGTGCGGGCGTCCTCATCCACCGTATCGGCGCTGATATCCCATTTGGACAGGGCTGCCGCCATGCTGGGTGCATGCACGCTGGGGGTGTCCACGTGCAGCAGGCCCATGCGGGCCAGTTCGCCCATGATGGCGGGAATGCCACCGGCGCGGTGCACGTCCTCCATGTGGATATCCATGCGCGATGGCGAGACCTTGCACAGGTTGGGCACCTTGTGGGACAGGCGGTCGATGTCGGACATGGTGAAATGCACCTTGCCCTCATGCGCTGCCGCCAGCAGGTGCAGGACGGTGTTGGTCGACCCGCCCATGGCGATATCGACCGACATGGCGTTTTCAAACGCGGACTTGGTGGCGATGCCGCGCGGCAGGACCGTGGCGTCGTCATTTTCATACCAGCGGCGGGCAAGGGCGACGATTTCACGGCCCGCGCGCTCGAACAGTTCGCGGCGGTCGGCATGGGTCGCGACAAGGCTGCCATTGCCCGGCAGGGCAAGGCCCAGCGCTTCGGTCAGGCAGTTCATGGAATTGGCGGTGAACATGCCCGAGCACGACCCGCAGGTGGGGCAGGCGGAGCGTTCGATCGTGGCCGACTGTTCATCCGTCACATCCGAATTGGCCGCCGCCACCATGGACGTGATGAGGTCAACCTGCTGTTCGGTGCCGTTATTGATGATCTTGCCCGCTTCCATCGGCCCGCCGGAGACGAAGATGGTCGGTATGTTCAGCCGCATCGCCGCCATCAGCATGCCCGGCGTGATCTTGTCACAGTTGCTTATGCACACCAGCGCGTCGGCGCAGTGGGCGTTGACCATGTATTCCACCGCATCCGCGATCAGTTCGCGCGACGGCAGGCTGTACAGCATGCCGCCATGGCCCATGGCGATGCCGTCATCCACGGCAATGGTGTTGAACTCCCGCCCGATGCCACCGGCTTCGGCCACCGCACCGGCCACAAGCTGGCCCAGGTCCTTGAGGTGGACATGACCGGGCACGAACTGCGTGAACGAATTGGCGATGGCGATGATCGGCTTGCCGAAGTCACCATCCTTCATGCCGGTTGCACGCCACAGGCTGCGCGCACCGGCCATGTTGCGGCCATGGGTCGTAGTGCGGGAACGATAGGCGGGCATGACGGTGACCTCTCGCGACAAAGGGGTTAGCATAGGGGAACGATATTGCCTGCCCGCATACAGGACGCGCGGCCTGCGCGCCAGTCCAAACCTGCCGTTAACCGTGGACGGGTAGGGAGGGGACGGGCACGGACCGCAACTCCATCTGCGGCCAGTCGTTCATCTGATACCTTACCCGTCATTGCACAAGGAGCACGCGCGGCATGCCAGAACCGGACCGTCAGGATGGATCACCCAGCACACGGCGGCGTGGCGTGCTGGCGCAGATACGGTTTCCGGTGCTGGGGGTTCTGGCGGTTGCCATGCTGGCGCTGGTCATCTTCTGGTCATGGGACTGGTTCATCCCGATGGTGGAACGCCGGGCGGAGGCCGCGCTGGGTCGCAGGGTCACGATCGCACACCTGCATGTGCATCTGGGGCGCGTGATCCGTATTACCGCCGATGACGTACATATTGATGAACCGGACGGGTTTGACACCCTGCCGCCATTCGCCACGGCGGACCACCTGATGGTGGGGGTCAATCTGTGGCACCTGCTGGGGGGAAGGATCGACCTGCCGGTAATCGCGCTGGACAGGCCGGTCGTGGAACTGGATGAAAAGCGTGACGGCAGCGCCAATTACCATTTCCCCGGCAGCAGTGATGGCGGGTCCACCGCCATGCCGCAGATCGGGGAACTGAACATTGCCGACGGGCAACTGCATTTCGTGCATGCGGGCCTGCGCAGCAACATGCGCGCGCAGGTGCATACCACGCCGGCGAAGGCGGATACGCAGGCCCGCATCGTTGCGGATGTGCGCGGTACCTATACCGGGCAGGCCATTACGGGGCATTTTTCCGGCGGGGCGCTGGTGTCACTGGCGGACAGGACGAAACCCTATCCCATCGATGTCGATGTGCATCACGGCCCCACGCGCCTGACGCTGGTGGGATCGGTGGATGACCCGCTGTCGTTCCGTGGCGCGCGCCTGAAGCTGACGCTGGCGGGCCCGGACATGTCGCTGCTGTATCCGCTGACGGGCGTGGTGATCCCGCAGACACCCACCTACCATGTGGCGGGGAGCCTTGATTACCATGACCGGCGCGTGCGCTTTCATGACTTCGAGGGCATGGTCGGGTCCAGCGACCTTGGCGGCACGTTGAGCGTCGATCCCCACCAGGCGGTTACGTTCGTGGATGCCGGATTGCATTCTCGCCATGTGGACCTTGCCGATCTTGGCGGTTTCTTCGGGGCGACACCAGGGGATCATCCCTCCACCACACAGCAGGCGGCGGAACAGAAGGCGCATGAGGCCAGTGGCGCCGTGCTGCCCACCACGCCCATCAACCTGCCCAAGCTGAAGGCCACCAATGTCCATCTGGCCTATCACGGGGACCATATCGAAAACCGGCATGTGCCGCTGGATAACATCGATGCGCTGGTGGATATCCGCGACGGGACGATTGATGTCCATCACCTGAGTTTCGGTGTGGGCAAGGGGAAACTGGCCAGCAGTGGCACCTTCGTGCCGCAGGGCAATGGCGTTGATGCCCGCATCCGGGTCGATATGGAACAGATCGACCTGTCCCGCCTCATGCAGGCGCTGGGTAATTATCAGGGGCAGGGGACGATTGGCGGCCATATCATGGTGCATGGCCATGGGCAGTCGCTGGCGCAGATCGTGGGCGATGGCAATGGCGGCGTAACCATGGCGCTAGATGAAGGCGGGGATATTTCCGCCATCCTGCCCGACCTGCTGGGGCTGGAACTGGGCAAGGCGCTGCTGTCCGCCCTCGGGCTGCCAGCCAAGACCGACCTGAAATGCCTGATCGCGGACATGCCACTGCGTGATGGTGTTTTCCATACCAAAACCATGCTGATGGAGACGGGCGATACCTCCACGGTGGGCAAGGGGGATATCAATTTCAGTGACAACACCATCAAATACGCCCTGCTGACACGTTCGCGCCATTTCGCCATCGCATCCTTCCCCGGCCCGCTGCACATTACCGGGCCGCTGAAGCACCCCAGCATCATGCCCGGGGCAGAGGTGATCGGCCGGGCCGTGGCGTCGGTGCTGACGGGCTTTGTCTTCTCCCCCGTGGGCCTGCTGCCCACGATCGAGGCAGGTGTTGGCAAGCAGTCGTCATGTGCCGAGGCGATCAGGGAGGTGAACGAAAATCCTGCCGCCGGAATCGCGCCCCATGCCTCTCGTCCCGTCCGCCATGTCGCGCATGGCCGCAGGGCCCCTGCAACACAGCAGGTCAATGGTGCGGTTTCCGGTAACCTGAGCCGTGCGGAACGCGAACATATCCGCGCCGTGTGGGCGCAGCGGATGGCCGCGCATTAAAGGGGAATCCCCGCTTGACCATGCGGGGCATTTCGGCAAAAAGGGGAAACAGGTGCAGTGATGCGTCCGATCGTGGGCGTGCTTCATTGTCATGCCGGGTTAGCACAGTGGTAGTGCAGCGGTTTTGTAAACCGAAGGCCGGGGGTTCAAATCCCTCACCCGGCACCAGTTTTTTTCTGAAAAATTACAGTGATTCTGTGCGGCGCACGTTGCGCATATGATACCGGCCAGACAGTCGGCATGGTGATTGCCAAACTGATCCATGGACCGTCCGGCAGGTGCATGGGAATGATAAAAGCTTTTGGGCGCCGCCTTTTTTAAAAGGCGGCGATCTATCGAAGTTTTTTGAAAAACGCTTCACCAGAAACGTCCTTCAGGCGAAAATACGCTCCATCCATGCTTCGACCGTATCGCCACTGCTGATGGCAGGGTCGATCAGGCCATCCACCATGAAGGTGGGGGAGGCATGGATACCGTTCTGGCGACTGTATTTACACTGCCATTTGATGGCTTTCTGCAGTTCCGGCACGGCAAAGGCCGGCGCCAGCTTTACGCCGCTATAATGTTCGATCCGCCTGATGATGTCGTTTGGCGTCGCGTCCATGTTGGGACCGGCGCAGTGATCGGTAAATTCGAATTCCTCGCGGTGCGCCGCCACGGCTGCCATGACGGTACGGGCGGTCTCCTTGCCCCCTTCCAGTGTGGCGGCAGCAAGGATGCACCGTATGATGACACCGGAAAACATGTGCCATGGCTGGGACTGCAGGCGGATCCTGATGGTGATCCGGTCCGCGCCGGCCTTTTCCAGCAGGTCTGGCAGTTTGCCGAAGGCACGGCACGAAAACGGGCAGGTCGGCTCAAGGAAAACCTCGAAAACACGCGGGCCATGGCCCCATACAAGCGGATCGACATGCAGGGGGGACGGGGTTGCTGGCATTGCCTGGATTCCTTCATGCTGACGGGGTGAGGGGCAGTTCCCCTCCATGGAACATGGGCGGGGCCTGCCGGTTCATCCACTGTCTTTTTTACCCCACGGATGGGACATATGCCTAATGGACCACTGCGGGCCGGTCGTGGTCGTGCATATAGGCAATCCGCTGGAAAGGCTGCATAAACGCAACGTTTCCCTTTTCCCGGAAATCTGCCAATGAGATGTCCCGCAAAACAGAAAGAGGTTTTTGGTGAAGCTTTTTTCAAAAAGCGCCAAAGAATACCGCCTTTTTGAAAAAAGGCGGTACCCAAAAACTTTTATTATTTTCTATCAACTGATTGTCCGGAAACAATTTCCAAGGTGGTAATGCATGGTCCGCACCCTTTTGCTCAGGAATGCGCTGCGTCTGGTTACAATGGATGCCCGGCGGCGCGAAATCGAAGGGGGATGGGTACTGATACGTGACCGGCAGGTCGCGGCCATCGGAACACCTGCGGACCCGTTGCCTGTGGCCGATGATGTCATTGACATGACAGGGCATGTGGTGATGCCGGGCATGGTCAATACCCACCACCATATGTACCAGACCCTGACGCGCGTCATTCCGGCGGCACAGGATGCCTCCCTGTTCGGGTGGCTGCAGGCGCTCTATCCCATATGGGCAGGCCTGACACCGGAGATGATCCGCATTTCCGCCTGCACGGCCATGACGGAACTGCTGTGGTCGGGTTGCACCACCACCAGCGACCATCTGTACTTGTTTCCCAATGGCGCGCGGCTGGATGATGAAATCGAGGCGGCGGGGCAGATGGGCATACGTTTCCATGCCGCCCGTGGCGCGATGAGTGTTGGCGAAAGCAAGGGCGGCCTGCCGCCGGACCGCGTGGTGGAGGATGAAGACGCCATCCTGGCGGATACGCAGCGCGTGATCGAAACCTATCATGACCCGGCGCCACTTGCGATGTTGCGGGTGGCCGTGGCGCCGTGTTCGCCGTTTTCCGTCAGTCGTGATCTTATGCGCAATGCGGCTCACCTCGCGCGTGCGACAGGCACAATGCTGCATACCCATCTGGCGGAAAATGCCAGCGACATTGCCTACAGCCGTGAAAAATTCAACATGACCCCCGCCGAGTATGCCGAGGACACCGGCTGGGTCGGCCGGGACGTCTGGCACGCCCATTGCGTGCAACTGGATGATGCCGGCATTCATCGTTTTGGCATGACCCATACCGGCATGGCGCATTGCCCGTGTTCCAACATGCGGCTGGGGTCGGGTATTGCCCCGGTGCGGCGGATGGTGGCGGCGGGCATGCGCGTCGGGCTGGGGGTGGATGGTTCGGCTTCCAACGACGGCAGCCATATGCTGGGGGAAGCCCGTCAGGCCATGCTGCTGGGACGCCTGCTGCCCACGGGCAATAACCAGCCCATGATGCAGGCGCGTGAAGTGCTGGAACTGGCCACACGCGGCGGCGCCTGCGTGCTGGGACGTGATGATGTCGGCTATCTGGCCCCCGGCATGGCGGCGGATATCGTGGCGTTTGACATGCGCGGGATCGACCATGCGGGCGCGCAGTCCGATCCGGTGGCGGCGCTGGTGTTCTGTACGCCGGGGCGGGTGGCATGCAGCATCGTCAATGGGCGGGTGCTGATCCGCGATGGACAGTTTACGGCGCATGACCCGGCCGCACTGGCCCGGCGGCATAACGTGCTGGCCCGTGAACTGCTGGAAAAAGCCTGATAAGGAATGACAGAAGTTTCTGGGTGCCGCGTTTTTTCAAAAAAGGCGGCGTTCTTCGAAGCTTCGTGGGAAAAAGCTTCACCAAAAATTTCTTTATGATTCCAAGGATATTCCAGACGGTTCCTGTCCAGTCGATCAGGTGCGTGAAGAGCGCCGTTTATAGGTGCGGTAGCCCATCCGCCCCAGAATTTTCATGACCGGCAGGCTGAGGTTGAGTAGCCCCTGTGACGCCAGGCAGGCGTGGGTGAACAGTTTGTCAAAGACGGAACTGAAAATTTCCCGGCTGCTGCGTTCGCAGCATTCCAGAATCCGTTGCGCCGTGACATCCGGCTCCTGTGGCTGGTCGATGAAATTGTATATCGACCCGCCTGCATCCATTTCATGGCGCAGCATCGGCGTATTGACGCTGGCGGGATAGATGGATGACACCTGTATGTGCCGGGGACGCAGTTCCTGTTCCAGCGCACGGGCAAAACCGCGCAGGCCGAATTTGGCCGCCGTATAGACACTGCTACCCGCCAGCGGAAAAACCGCGGCCATGGAATTGACGAATACGATATGTCCCCCGCGTCGCATCGCGGGCAGCAGGGCATTGGTCAGTTCAATGGGGGCGGTCAGATCCACCGCAATCTGGTCGGCGATTTCCTGCGTACCCATCTCGCCAACCGGTCGGGGCGTAATGATGCCCGCGCAATGCACGATAACGTCAAGTTGCGGCGCATGCTGGATAATCGTTCTGGCAGCCTGGCATATGCTGTCCATATTGGTCAGGTCACATACGACGGGCGTGACACCGGGCATGTCCATCTGCGCCTGTCGGGATAATATGATTACCTGATAGCCACACCCGAGCATGCGGCGTACCAGTGCCTGTCCAATGCCGCCGGTTGCCCCGGTCACGACGGCGACCCGTCCTGTCGTGGGCCTGCCGATTCTGTCGTTTAAATAACTCTTTTCCAACGAACTACATACTTCCCTGACCGCAATGTCCTGTCGTAGCGCCTGATACGCGCCAGACCCGACATTCCGCAAGGGCTTTTCCCTGCGGTGCAAGGGAATGCCTACCCCCTGTCTGATCGTATCCATGATATCTGTAATAAAATGATACGTCGATAACCCTTTATTCCCGCGCATCAATATACCGGCATACCCCGGCAGGGGCATGAATGGTGTTATACTGTATTAGTGTTATGCCTGACGTGTACAGCACCCGTCTGGCAGGAAATTTGCGATACCGTTGCCCGATGGACGCAATCAGTGACTGGCAATCTGATCCGGGCATATGGTGCGGACCGTTTCTGGCAGTACCATGAACTGCCTTTATTGCCGGGCTGACCGGATCCGGTACACGCAGGGACGTGCATCCGTGACCGCATGCCGCTTTCAATCCCATGTCGTCCATACCGGTGTGTCACGGGACGGCACACTGCCTGGGACGACGCTATGGTGCTATGCGGCTCATCTGGCTGGTCGCGGGCACAACTGCGACCGGAACGGCTGTCTTTCCAGCCGATGAGGCGACCGTTGCCTGGATGACTGGTTGCTGCGATTACGGCCCGATGGGTATGCGGACAGGCGCGTTCGCATATCATGGAAGCATCGGACTAATTCTTATAGGTTGCTACTGTGCCGCTGGTGACGGTGCTGCCGGTTTGAATTTCTGTGCCGTATCAGGCTGGTAACAGGCAATCAGGGGTTCCAGTATCTTGGCTGCTTTCTGATAGCCGCTTGGTGTCAGATGCACGCCGTCGTCTGCACGCAGGCGTACCTTGGATCCATCGACACCTTCGCCATATGCGGAAAAATGTCCATTGTCGGAAAAGGCTGTCCATAGCGGTACGAACTGGGCACCGTTCCCGGCCGCCTGATCCTGGAAAATGGTATTCAGGGTCGCCATGTCAGCGGAGAATTCTTCATCACGCACCATGGGATGCCCAACCCAGATCACCGGGATATGTGCATTTTTCAGCGTCGTCATGATGTCACGTACACGCGCTGAGTAAATTTTTGTAAAATTCGCCAGTTGGGCCGGATCAACCACACCATGCACCCTGACCGGAGGTCTGTCATTGGCGCCAAACATGACAACGGCAACATCGGCATGCTCGGTCGCCGCCAGTTTATGAACCTCGTCCGGCCAGTTAAAGAATGATACGGACACCAGACCGGTGGAAATCTTACTATGGTCCAGGACACGCATGTTCCTGTTGGTGCGATAAAGCCATCGCAGCCCACCCGCCAGGCCCTGGGCCTGTGAATCACCAATCACCAGTATGCGCCCGGTTTCACCAGACGATGCATGGCAGACCGGTGCCGGTGCCGCCGGGGTCGTAACAGGCGCGGGGGAAGCCGCATCGGAGGATGTGGCAGGTGTCGCCTGCGCAGTGGCAGAAGGCGCCGGAGCAGATGCAGGGGCCGGCAAACCGCCCGGGGAGGTCCCGGTTGCAGCAGCCGGTCCCGGGGGCTGTGCATTGGCACCAGCACATAGCGTGGAAAACAGCACAGTCGCGCACATCAAATGGCGAAGCCGACCTTGAGGCATATTGTTCTTTTCAAGCCAGCCGGAAGAAAAAATCATAAACGCCTCAAAGGTATTCGCAACAGATTGATGCGCGACGAACGGAATTGAACCAAGCAATCCCGATATGGATGGCTTGTAATTATAATGCAGTTTCAAAGGAACTGTGCGGATTGATAGATCTTGATTCTGCGACTCAACTCCAGCACGCGGAAATATTTAATATTTTATAAAAATTGGAACTGTACACATTTATAGATGTTTCCTTACTATGATCCTTTAAAGGCGTCAATCTTTCCCGAAACAATTCGTGGCGTCATCACTGCATATCTGATCATTCCTGAAGTAGAGTCCGGTCAGGAAGGGGGTAGATGACTGAAACTCGACCAATTTTCGGAAGAACAGGGCATCAACATGCCGCATGCCACGTAATGGCATGCGGGTGATTACCTGCGGTCGGATGGTTGCGGTGTCAGGTATGCCTGTGTTGCCATGTCCGGGACGGGGCCTGTCAACCACGTTCATAACGTTTGCTGGAAACGGGGCGACAACCTGTTATATGGCTGATTGAACAGGCAGCCTTTGTGACAGTGTACAAATCAAGAAGAAGTTTTGAGTTGGCTTTTATTTATTAAAAAATTGATTTTAAACGATTTTTTTACTGGAGGGATGTTTCCGCTTCCAGCGGCAGTCTGGCCTTCTTGTCTTCGGCCAGCAGGTCAAGGCTGACGGGACGCCGATTGAGCTTTTCTGAATACATCCAGCTATGCAGAAGGACTGTCTCGATCCAGTTGCGGATCTTGGGGTTTGGAATGGCTTCCAGAAAAGCAAGGGATTCATTGGTGCCGTGTTCGGAAGCATTCCAGTGCGCTACCGCAGTATGGCCGACGGCATAACTGGCCAGCAGTCGGATAAGATGATTATTGATATGCCCATCATGCGCAAGCGCCATCAGGTAACGCTGTCCGATCAGCAGATTGACGGAAGGATTACTTAAATCCTCATTGCGTCCACCGACGAAATTTGCGGCTGTGCGTGGCATCAGTTGCATCAGTCCCCGTGCACCGCTTCTGGAGACCACGGTCGGCTGGAAACGGGATTCAATGGAAATGATTCCATATATAAGCGCCGGGTCCACCACAAACCCACCGCGTGGCGTGAAACGCTGTGGCAGATCGATGGTATGGCCCGGCACAAGTTTACTGGTCTCCATGCGACCGGATGTTTCGGCCGCATCCCCGACCGTGTGTACGATCAGCCCTATGGACCGGCGTGCATTGGTATTTTCCGCATTTACCCAATCCGTGCGCAGTTCGGTCTCGGCCAGGTCCGCACGCCCAACCTGAAGCAGCGCCAAAGCCCGGTGGCCTGCGGGTCGGGCGGAAACCGCATTGACATCCACAACGGTCGGCACACCTGCATCAGCCATCTGCGGGCCGTTTTTATTGATGGCACGCCGTGCGAGCACCCCATAAAAGCAGTCCTTGCAACGGGCGCTCTGTACAAGCCAGCGCAAGGCATCCTTCGTATTGCCGATACGCCCGGTTGCGCGGCTTGCCCACCAGGCGGCGGCGCTACGCAGGTCGCGGGAGGCCGTGTCGGCATTCGCCGCCCACGCGAATAAAAGTTGCGCCTGCTGTATCTGCTCCAGCCGCCAGGCCGACAGGCCCGCATAGAACGCGACCTTGCCACTTGTTTCCTTGATGGCGGGTGTAGTCAGGGCCTTGTTGAGAACGACCTGATCCTGCCCCTGTATATAGAGATTTTGCGCATCCGCGGCATTAATACCCCCGCCGGATGCCCGATTTCCACTGGCAGGGACTTTTAGCGGGGATCCCGCCGAGACATCGGCCGGCAGGTCGCTGCGGGATTGCAGCAATGCCTGCATCATCGGCGTGGCCGGGAGGTCCGGGTAATGGGCCAGCCAGTCCCTCAGCATGGGTGTCGTGCAGGTATAGGATGTATGGAGGCATCGTTCAGCAAGGACAGTGCCGGTCAGGCTGCCATCCTTTACCTGTTTCAGCAGGGCATCGGCCTGGTCGAAATTGCCAGCGGACTGATCCGCGAAGGCTGTACGGATACGGGTGGCATCACTGGGGGAAAGCGGATGGAGGAGCGCCGTCTGTCCCTGCTGCATGGCCACTTCATCTGCCCGGGAGCGGCCACCTGTAATATCAGATGCCTGGCAAGATGTTGTTGCCAAAGAAAAAATGGCAATAGAAGCAACGGCAGAAAGAGTTGCCATCCTATGCTTCAGGGACTGTAAAATATACCGCATGATCATGACCAATAACAGATATTTCAAAATCAAGAAATGCCGGAATTACACTCTGATATCCTGCTCGTGACAGTCCACCATTCTTCCAGACATGCGTCCGGGATCCTGGCCACGCATCAGTAGTGAGCAGGCCTGTTCCAGGTGGCTTTCCGCAGCGCAGGAAAGGCAGCGCGGCCCTGCATGGGGTCACGGAATGTATCTGGACCCGTTCCATCATGTCATACCCGCATCAGGGCGACCGGGTGCCTCACCAATCGGTTTCGCGCTCCGGCGGCATGGTGCCTTATTGTGGAAATCTTGTGGTCATGCCTCGGTCGGGTGGGAATGCTTTGCTGTTTTTTACCATGTCCTGTCATATGAACGCATGACTTCGGTCCGCGGTTTCCGGGCCGTCATGTCGTGTGCGTAAAAGGGGCAGGCCTGCCTCTACATGGTCATTCTTCAGCATCATTCCCCATGTCATATCTTCTATTGAACCGTGCCCGGCGCGTAGAAACATAGAAGCGGACAGGATCAGAGCCTGTCACATACTGAAAATATCTGGTTACAGATATCGTGTTGCATGGTAGAAGCAGGCATTAAAAAATTTTTACTGGGAACTCAGTGTCATTCTCTCGCCGTAGCCTGAGCACTCGCCTGCTTCGTAACTGCTCGTTGCCGTTGTTTTGTGCAATGCTGTTAATGGGGTGTGCAGCAGCGCGTGACCCGGTACCAGCCCATGAAAAAATCGGTCGTTATGCTTCTGTAGTACCCTTTTATAAAGCGCTGGATTCATTGCAGGGTGGGCAGGCGACCGAACCTGTGACCGTACTGCAGATTGGTGACAGCCATACCGCCAACGATGCTTTCAGCGACCAGATGCGCACCCTGTTGCAAAAGGATTTCCAGAATGCCGGCAGGGGTTTTCTACAGCCTGGCATTCCATTCCGCTATTACCACCCTGCGCAGGTTACGGTTTCTTCTACAGGATGGACGCCTGTCAGTGCGTTCAGCAAAACAGCGACAGGCCCGTGGGGTATCAGTCTGGTCAGGCAGCATGCGGATGCGTCCGCCAGCATGACCATTACCCCGGATGAAGCGGGGGGTGCCGGACGTGGCATGGTGGAGTTCCTCAGCCAGCCGGGTGGCGGTCAGCTTGTCATACAGACTGATGATGGCGGGCGTACGGTTGTTTCAACCGCGTCATCGCAGGATTCTGATTCCATGTGGCTGCGGATGCCCACCACGGCTGATACGCACGCCGTCACGGTCTCCGCCATGGGTGATGGTCCGGTGGATGTCCTGGGCTGGGAAGTGGCGAAAGGAAGTCAGGCAAGGCCCGCACCGGGAATATTATATTCCAATCTGGGTATTACAGGTTCCACCATAGAAATCCTGAGCCGGGTCGATCCTAAGATACTATCGGAAGAAATGCGGCGTCTGGACCCGCGCCTTCTGATTATTGCCTTTGGCACCAACGAAGGTTTCAATACTTCAACAAATTTCGATACATATTCGGCACGATACGAGCAGATCATACAGACGCTGCATGATGCGGCGCCCATGGCGGGGCTTGTGGTTGTCATGCCGCCCGATGGCGTACGCCAGGAACGACTGCCCCCTTTCACCCGGTCGTGTGACAAGCTGGTGTCCACGGGCAGGGGCTTTGCCTCACCGGCCGCCCTCAATACCGTCCGGCAGGCCCAGACTGACGTCGCCCGGCGTAACCACTGGATGCAGTGGGACTGGCGGCAGGCCATGGCGGATACAGCCCACCCGGATGGACGATGCACCATTCTTGTCTGGGGTAACCGCAACCCGCCAATCGCCGCGAAGGATCATGTTCATCTTCTGAAAGCGGGCTATCAACAGACCGCCACGTCATTATACGATGACTTGATGAATGGTTATAAGCTGTGGACGTCACTGAAACATAAAAAATAATGCTTTTTCCAACGCTTGACTTCGCCTTATTCTTTATTGCCGTTGCTGTCATTCTCGCATTGATTGGTGGCCTGTGGGAAATCAAGAAGATCTTTCTGGTTGCTGCAAGCTACGTCTTTTATGCATGCTGGAACTGGCATTTCTGCTTTCTCCTGCTGTTCAGTACGACTGTCAGTTATTCGGTTGGCCTGTTTTTGCCAGAAGAAGACAATCCACGTTTACGTAAATGGATGGTTGGCGGCGGTATAGCTGTTCAGTTGCTGGTTCTGGCGTTTTTCAAATATTACGATTTCTTTGCGACATCCCTGAATAAGGCGACACGTGATATCGGATGGGGGGAACCTGTTCCGCTTATTGAAATCCTTCTGCCCGTCGCCATTTCATTTTTTACCTTTCATGGCATCAGCTACATTGTTGATGTGTATCGTGGTAAAGTCACGCGGTGCCGTCGTTTTACGGACATGATGCTGTATATGTCCTTTTTTCCGCAGCTTGTGGCCGGACCGATTGTACGTTCTTCCAAATTCCTGCCGCAGCTGGAACGGCCATCAAGCAATCCTCCCCCCATGGCAACAGCCCTGTTGATGATTGCAGGGGGACTTTTCAAGAAAGTTATATTGGCAAGCTATCTGGGAACGCAGCTTGTCGACCCGGTTTTTGCTGATCCTGCCAGTTTTTCCACGCTGGATCTGGTATTCGCCCTCTATGGATTTGCCGTTCAGATATTCTGTGATTTTTCTGGTTATACGGACATTGCCATAGGCCTGGCTGCGCTGCTGGGTTTCGAATTTCCGCAAAACTTCAACCAGCCTTACCGGAGTGCGTCCCTGCGCGATTTCTGGCGGCGGTGGCATATGACGCTATCGTTCTGGCTGCGTGACTATCTCTACATACCGCTTGGCGGTAGTCATCGTGGTGGGGTGCGTACATCCGCCAATCTTCTGATTACCATGCTTCTGGGCGGCCTGTGGCACGGTGCCGCCATGAAATTTGTCATGTGGGGCGCGTTGCATGGCGGTGGTCTGGTGCTGGAACGCCCTTTTTCCGAGCGTCTGGAAAATAGCCGGGGCATTTTCCGCATCATGGCCGTGCTGCTGACATTTCACTTTGTCTGTCTGACATGGCTGTTTTTCCACGCGGAAGATATGCAAAGCGTCTGGTTTTACCTGCAGTCCATAACACCCCTGAAACCAGGAAGTTTTGCACAGGTCACGCCCTTCATGCTTGGCCTGATCGCTATTGGTATCGGTCTGCATTTTGTGTCCAGGAACATGCCTGAACGTATTGCAGCGTTTCCCGTGGTGCAGCGTGCGCCGGACTGGGCGCTGGCCCTTGCGTTCGGTATCTGTGTGTTAATGATTGATGCCGCAGGACCAAGCGGTGTCGCTCCCTTCATATATTTTCAGTTCTGATGGCCCATTCTTCTTTCCCATCCCCCACGCGTCGTCTGCTCACAATCGTGCTGGTCGCAGCCGCAAGCGGTATAATTTTCGGATCTGGTCCCATCCTTGCCTGGACCGAGCAGTTGCCGGTAACCATGCCATACCAGTCAACGCTGCAATCTGCGGCGGAACGGTGGAATACCATCGCTGATCGCCTGAAGATGACCACACCATACGATATGGTCCGTAATTCGGAGCGCCAGATCGAGAGTTATCGCTTTGCTCCTGCGCCCGACCAGTAATGGATATGTATTTTTATATTTTAAATAAAAAATTAATGATATAAATTATTAAATACTGTTTTTATTATTAATTAAAAGTAAAATTTTTTGGGCACCGGCTTGTTTTAAAAAGGCGACGTCTTTTCGAAGCTTTTTGGAAAAAGCTTCAGCAAAAACTTTCTTATGATTTCAGGATATGTCTGTATCTGACTTTTAAAACCGTCTTCAAGATCCTTGCGGGTCAGTGGCATGAGACGCTGGCGCGGCCAATACAACGATTGCCGCCGGTTCGCTGGTCGAATAGGCAACCACCCGGTTACGTGATGATCGCAGGCAGTCAGGTCCTGGGGACAAGCAGTATGCTTTATCCTTACTGATGTTCTTGATGCTGGCAGGGGCCACAGGACGCAGGCAGGGTATCGCTGTGTGAAGCCTGCGGAACATCATGCAGGGGTCAATGTATGCCTAAGTCGGTCATGTGCAGTATCCTGGCCGCCTACGCCCTGTGTCTGATTTGGGCAGGGTCAGTTCTGTCCATGTCCTGACGGCTTTCACGCTACGCATGAAGGCACATTGTCCAGACATACCATGCACGTCATTCATGCCCTACGATATGTAATGCTGCACATGTAACCACACCATGCGGAACTATACCGCTGGGCATAGCTAGTTAACTGATTTCATACTGGGAAACAGGATATGGCGGAGAGAGTGGGACTCTCAACCGTTTAGCCATTTTCCGCAGTTTTCAGCCACAAAACATGTAACTACAGCGGCGTATGGTGTCGTTACACACTACAGCGGTTGCGGAAGTGTGAGGGCTGATAATCTCATAAATTGGTCTTGCGGCCAAGCGGTTTGACTGGCCCGTGTATGACCGGGCCATTACCGAGATGGGCGAGAGAGGCATTGCCGGGGCTGTTTTGCAGGCTATGCGAGAATGAAGGTGCACAGTCTGTAAGCTAGATGCTATTTTGGACCGAATAAACCAAATTGGACAGTTCCTCTATGTTCATCCAGGGACGTTGTGCGTGGATCATACGATGGCAATTTGCGCATACGAGCGCCAGGTCGTCCAAACGTGTTTTCGTCTCGTTAGGCAGATCGGAAAGAGGCTTAATGTGATGACATTCTATAAACCCCTGTCCCCTATCGCCATATCGTTCGACAAAATCGAAACCGCATGCTTCACAAGCAAGGCGTCCGGTTTTTGCTAGGACGTCCTTTTTCTTGGCCTGGACAATCTTCCTGGAACGCTCCCGGCTGTGATGCAGCACCGTAAGTATCCTTCCCTCGGGCGCTTCAACCTCCTCCATGCTCAATGCATCATTTTTCACGTAGTCAGTGGGTGATAATGTGTTGGCTGCAATTGCCTGGCGGATCGCTTCAGCCGTTTCCCGCAGATGTTCCGGCTGGCCCGCAAAGTCATTCCACACCTCAACTTCTAAACGGTTGCCCGCTTTCAATCCGGCTCTGTCCTTGAATGCTGGGTCATGGGCGCGAAGGTTCATGAGCTTCATTTTGACGCCGTTTGGATTGCGCAGGGTCGCCCCGTCAAAACCCTGCGAACGCCAGAGGCTATTTAAGGTGTTGCTTAATTCCTGGACTTCCGTATTGCCCTCGCTAGGCCATGCTCCTTCCAGTTTCTGATAAAGGTCGAGGGCAAGGATAATCTCATCACGTGTCCACGGTGGATTGCGCTTCGCTTTTTCCGTTTCCGTCACCGCTTGGTATCCCTCCAATAAATCTAGACGGAGGATATGCGAATAAGGGCAGCAAAGTTAGCTGAAAAGCTGCTCTTTCTCGGCCAAACGGGCCTCAAGCAGCTCTGTCTTGCGCTTCATAAGCCCGACAATCATATCGTTCAGGCTATCGAGGTCTTCCACGCTCGATGCACCCGCTACCTTTTCCTCGTCACGGACGTAAACACCTTCCTTACGGAGCGTGGGGAGAGCAGTCTGCGTCACCCAGTCCTGAAAGGGGCGTGCGTTGGGCTTGTCGCAGCGAAGGATAAGGCGGTAAAGTCCTGCCTCGGAAATCATGATGGTGCGCCGGTTACTACCAGCCGAATTGGTAGTAATGATAGTCCGCCGATCCACGCTTCCAAGGTAGTGAATATGGTTCGAGTAGCTCCCGGTCGCTGGGTTCTTTTTCAGACCGATAGCTTCGCACACATCCGTCAAGGCAAACCACGGCTGGCCCGCATGGGTTTCAACGCGGATTTCCTGTGGCTGGCCGTCCAGCTTCGTGAAGGTTTCGATAGTTACTTCGGGGTTTGGCATCGAAGGTATCAATTTGTTTGACGCCTTGCCTATTGCTATCCGCTGGCGTCCGATACCGTGACCCGAAGGGGCTGGCCCAGCCGTTCCTTACTGGCCTGCACGATTGCCTCACGCGCCCTGTCAGCCCATGACCGGGGCACGATCAAAGCGTCATGCATGGGCAGCGCAACGCCGCCTTGGTCCATAATCCAGCCCATTGCCCTGCGCATAATCTGGGCTTCCACGCAGGTTAGGAATTGCCCTACAGCTTTCGGGTGGTAGTCCTCCGGGACTGTTGCCATTATCTCGGCTGGCACAAGCCTGCTCAGGTCAGACAGGAACGGATACCGCCGTATAGCGGCCTTGTTTATAGCGGATGCGGCGATGCTATCCCGAATATCGGGCGGTGTGTTCTTGGGCCAACGGGCGCACGGTTTGCCAATTCCGAACGTGCCTACAAACCATTGTTTAACAGCGGCGCGGTGTGACGGTGCCACCCAAGGTAGGTCATACAGATCACCATCCGGCACTGTCCCGCCTGACAGGATCAGGGCAATGGAAAGGAAAGAGGCGGATATATCGACCTCGGCCATAGGTTCACCGTCTATCGTGATGAACTGCCTGTCCGCCTTGTGTAGACTGTTCTGGTAGTTATCCGCGCCCTTGGCATATATCCGTCCTCCGAAATCTAGAGAGCCGGTAAAGCTCATCTGGAATACCGGGGCGGCGCATCCTGCTATGCGATGGCGGCCCACAGCGGCGGATAGACGCGCCATAAAATCCGTAAGCGATTGAGGCACAGTGTCCTGTGGCAGGGCTTCGCCGGGAAACGGCTTGATGCTAACAGGCTGACAGTCCGATAAGACGGGCGCAGGATGCCGTAGAGGCCAGTCCGTAACGGCTGTTGTGCGATTGCACCCGCGCGACTCCGCAAGCTGCAAGAGGGTTGCTGAGGGCCTTATACGGGCTTCCTCGCCCTGCCAGTCTCCCCAACCGTTCTTCCAGCCTTTACCCGGCACATAGTCCAAGAAACCAAGCTCGATCATGGCGCGGGCTTTCTTCCAGAAGGCATTATGACCAATCGGTAGATCGCGGTCTTTACCCCAAAACCAGCGGCCAGAGCCTTCATGGACAGCCTGCCAATCCCCACGAAAGCCGCTGCGCATCAGCCCTGCAAGAATGATGCCGGTCTCCATTATGCGGCGCTCCTGGCCCTTATCACGGTCTCTTTTGGGCGCTGCTGTCGTCGGCTTTCCTGCCCGTGCAATCAGTGGGCGGAGGGCATCGGCCACTTCGGCTACGAGCTTTTCCGCTGCTTCTCCGTGCGGGCGGCGACCAAGGGATAGCGTGCGGGCTTCCTGCAATTCCTCAGTGTTGTGAGGATGTGATGGCGGTCGCTTCTGGAATGTATCCTGTGGCGCATCCATTATGGTCCGAAACCTTTCCACCTATCCTCCTAAGGTATCCTCTAGAAGATCGGAGAAGGAAAGAGGGAAAAATGGATAATCATCACCATCATTATCATCATCATCCAACCGGCATCATCCATCCATACTGTAGGTGCTGGGTGTGTTAGGTGGAGATGATCTACCATCATATGTAACGGATCAGGGCTGCACTCTGGATGTAAGGTGATGATGGAATAGATTTACCTGCTCGATCTTATTTCCATGCCGCGATATGCACATACCCAACGCAATCTCGATTAATGTCGATATACTTATTCACAATAAGCATGAAATGATGATGATGCTTATGCATGGCCTGCGTTCTGGTCGGGATCAAGACAACGCTTCACCGCCGCTGCGGTCCATGTCTCACGGCCACGGCTGGTCTTGATGCCCATGTCCATTAACTCGGTAGCAATGGCCCGCAGGGAAAGCCCTTTGGCGTGCAGGTCGGTGATGATCGGCCCTACATGCCCCTTGAACGCCGCAGCTTTCGCCTGAATGGCCGCTGTGCCCTTCGCATGGTCTGGCGCGGGGCCACCGCGCTTGCCACCGAGCACGACGCCACGGGCCTTTGCAGCGGCTAGGGCCACCTTGGTCCGTTCGGATATCATGCGGCGCTCCTTCTCGGCCATGGCGGCCCAGATATGAAGCATGAACGGGTCAGCATCCTTGCCAAGCTCGGCCACGATGAACGGGACACGTTCCACCATTAGGCCAGCGATGAACGCCACATCACGACTGAGCCGGTCGAGCTTCGCCACGATCACCGGGCATTGCATGACCTTAGCCTTGTCCAGCACATCGCGGAGTTGTGGCCGCTTTACCAGCGCATCGCTGCCCTTGCCGGTCTCGACCTCCGTGAACACTTCCACCACGCTGAAGCCTTCTGTCTGGGCAAAATGCTGTATGGCCGCAAGCTGCGCATCCATGCCCAGACCACTCTTGCCCTGTTTGGCCGTGCTCACCCGGACGTATGCGACTGCTTTCTGCATGGCGTTACATTCCTGTCGTCGTTCGTTGTCTGATTTGATACAGGCAGAACGGACGGATGGACCATATACAATCTGGAATCATGCCGATTCCGAAAACGCATGGCTGCGGAATGTGTGGTCTGGATACCTTTTCGGGACTCAAAACGGTCCACTAGACGGCCAGAAAGCCCGACCGGTCGCACTTCCAAAACCGGGGGATTAAGCCGTTGTTGTTGTTCAGCGCAACGCCGAGAGAAGTTACCCAGCGGAAATCCTACGGAGTTCGGCAAGGTGGTCCGAAACCTTTCCACTTATCCTCCTAATGGTCCCTTCCGAACTGCTCTCACTATAGGAGTGGCCTGGGTCCCTCCTATGGATACCTTCGCGGCCCAAATGGGCATTCTGTGGATAAGTCCAGTTTCTATAATGTTTTGAAAGGGTTACGTCAATAATGGGGAAATAGTGCTTGTAATAGAGACACACCCCTAATGTATATAAGGTATAGGGCTGGTGTGTAGGTCCCTGACTATCAGGACCATACCTCATTCATCCTCATTATAATGAGTAACCATATTCATAGGAGCATAGAGATATAAGGATGATGGTCATTGGCTATTGAGCCAACAGTCAACACCATTGCTGATCTTGTAGCAACCGATCCTGCTGATCCGCGAGGCCAAGACACCAGAGCGACGCATGAAGGCGATGCGTGAGCAGATCAGCAAACTGCCGGAAGATCAGCGCGAGGAGGCCCTGGTAAGCCTCAGCCCACTGACGGCCTATGGCTACAAAGGGACCAAGAAAACCAATGGTTGAAATCGTTGAAAAGCTCAATGGTATCATTGAGTTATCTGATAAAATCCGAAATAGGTTACGTAATAGAGAAGCGCCCCCGAAAGTAAAGAACAAGGGGCAAGGCCGCCTGTCACCGACCACATGCATATTGTCATATTCTGTGTGGCCGATGAGAGCGCGGTCGTGTCAACGCTCTACCCTGTAACGTGCAGCACCTTTCTGGCACCGATCACCGGGAGGATATTCTCCACTGCATCGAATCGGCGGCAGTGCTGGGCACTACGCTGCCAAAGCAGCCCACAACCTCCGTCACATGGACGCCCGCACAAGCCGCCTACATGGCTGCACTGGTCGAAACGCTGGCAATGCCTTGCTGGATGTGACCGAAAACATGGGGGATGCAGGCCTGTTTGGCCGCACAGACCCGAAATAACAGCCCTAGAAGATAAGCGGCCCAAGGGGAGTGGCTCAGGGAAATCCTGACCACTCCGCCCGGTTGACTTCATGCCAGCCAGACTATGCCCTGCGTCTGGTTGCCATGAGTTCAATCCTTCCACCCTAGACAGGTGGCCGATGGCTCATAACCACACGCCACAGAATAAGGAGACCACGATACCGTTGTTTATAGCTGACGGCCTGCTTTCATTGAGCGGGCTTCTGCCGATGCCTTTCTGTGGTGCCAACCATCTAAAGGACATTGAACAGAGACGGCTTTACCTCATACCCGGCTGACGAAAACAGCCACGACAAAAGCAACACTCCATCTGAAACACAGCAGGAAAGGAAACAGCGCCCAGAAGGCTTAACTCTCGCAGAAGCAATCAATTATCACACAGACAAAAAGACCGGCTACTGGACCGCGTCATGTGACAGTGATGGCTACCCGCACATTTGGTGGGAAGGGAAGCTCCGGGCTGTCCACCGTGCTCTAGCTACGCTTGCCGGATGGGATATTGTCGGCAAAGTTGTCATGCATATTGACGATAACCCGCTTCATGTTCGTCTTGAGAATCTTCGAGTCGGAACACAGGCCGAAAATATGGCTGATATGGCCGTGAAGGGCAGGGGCGTGGCAGGAAAAGCCAATCCTCGCATTACACCTGCGGAAGCGTCTGTCATTATTCGGCAATATGACGCGGGGGCGACAATCAGGCAAATAGCCAAAGACACATTCCGGAGCCGTGGCAGTATCCGTAATCTTATAAAGCGGCACCAGACCGCTACAGACGATCAGAATACCGCTCAGGCTGCGTTTGCTTTTTCCTGATGCGCTGATACCAGCCTGAAAAGACAGGCACGTTAGTAGCTAACTATTCAGGGCAACATCCTACGAGACTTTCTCATGGGTGTTGCCCTTTGTTTTGCTCATATCACCCAGCCCATGCCTAGAGCGCGAGGCGCACGGCTTCTGGCATTCCCATTTCCACCATGCCCAAAATGGCCCGCTCGTATGAGCTATGACCCAGCGCCCCAACATAGGTATTGTCTCCCAACGCCTGCGGGACATGGCCCACAAGACGATCCCGTATCAGTGGCGTGCAGGCATTCGCGCCTCTGGCCGCAGCCTCCGCAAAATAGGTCATGAACGTGCCTCGGAGGTTATGGAATGTATGCGGATCATCCTCACCCAGCACAGCCCGCCGGAACGTGGTAAAGCGTTTCGAGAACGTCCACGAGCGTTTCCGGTCGGGGCCACCGGGCGGCAATTCAGGGAACAGCGGGGCGTTAGCCTTCCCGTTCGGCTTAATCTGATCCAATCGGCGGGCAATGATAGGCTGCACCAGTGGATGCAAAGGGATACGCCGCTGGGAATTGAGCGTTTTGGCCACTTCGGAGGTAACACGTATCGCCCATAGGCCGCCCTCGGCTTCTGGCGGGATCACTCTATCCCGTGTCAGGCTGCATAATTCGTTCTGGCGTGCTCCGGTAAACAGGGCCAGGCGCAACAGGTCGTGGATGGCGGGGCCATACTTCCAGCGGCTTACGGTGTTCGGATCAGCCCGCAGAAGGCGAAGCATGTCCGCCTCCGCAAACGCTGTTTCCTTGTCGTCCTCTTGGTCTTCCTGCTCGGCCCGACGCTTTAGGCCCGTGGTGGCTCCCTGCCACGGATTTGTGCCCGATGCATAGCCTTTGCGTTCAGCCCATCCCCAGAACACGCTCAAGGGGCTGATACGACTCTGTATGGTCTTTGCCTTGAGCTTACGGACCTGTGCCAGCCACTCGGGAAACTCAGCAATGGTCCGCTTTGTCAGGGCTTCAATCGCCACCGTCCTTATATAAGCCTCACCGTCCTGGGCTGGCTGGCCCTCCCGTTCCAGCAGGAACTCACCCAGCAGGCGGAAGGACAGATGATGGCCCATGAGTGTCTGCCGCTTCACTGTGCGGTCAATGTCACGAAACCAGCGGTCAAGAAGGTCGCCCATGGGCGTAATCTCACCCAGCGCGACAGCCTTGAACCTGTCGATATACGGTCCTGCATTCTGCCCAGCTTCACGCAATGTCTCGGCCCGGTCGCTCAGGATGTTCAGCATGTCGCTAATCATCCGGTCCCGCTCACTGGTGCGCATGGTGGTCAGGCGAAGCGATCCATTCGGATTTTCGCGGTAGACTTCCTCAGTTTGATCCTCACGGGTGGATGCGCGGGCAATCTCCTGCCGTGCTTCCAGCGCCTCAGCGGTTGCGTTGTCTTCCTCAGCCCATGCAAAGGCCCATTCAGGTTTCCAGTCGCCATGCAGGGGAGGCAGGCCGATGGCTTGCAGCCGAGCGTCTATCTCAACGCGTATCTTTTCAATCGCTAAGGCACGGCGGCCCATCGCTTCGTTGCGGTCGGTCGTGTTCAGCGTCCTGACCACCTCCGCCTTGTGCCCGCTCTTGGCACCGAAAGCCTTTCCAACATCCTCACGGCGCTCACGCGGCACATGAAAGCGCACGCTCCATGTCTGGGCACCAGTGCGACGGAAGATGTTGTGCATGTCGTTCATACCCTACGATATGTAACGCTGCACATGTAACTACACCATACAGAACTGTAACGTCAGGTGTTGCTAAGTGACTGATTTTATAAGGGAAAATAGAGCATGGCGGAGAGAGTGGGATTCGAACCCACGGTACGCTATTAACGTACACACGCTTTCCAAGCGTGCGCCTTAAGCCGCTCGGCCATCTCTCCAGCCGGTACCGGACTGTATGCCATCCTGTTGGAATGGCGGGGTCCGATGCGTGCGGAACATATCACCAATTTTCATTGGCGCAAGTGGAAAACGCCATGTCCGCACGGCCTGCCACAATTATGATGTGACAGGCCGGGACGGGGGATTACTGGTCCATCTTCAGCGCGGCGAGGAAGGCGCTCTGCGGGATTTCGACCTTGCCAAACTGGCGCATGCGCTTTTTGCCTTCTTTCTGCTTCTCCAGCAGCTTGCGCTTGCGCGAGATGTCGCCGCCATAACATTTTGCCGTGACGTCCTTGGACATGGCGCCAATGGTTTCACGCGCAATGATCCGGCTGCCGATCGCGGCCTGTACCGCAATCTTGAACAGCTGGCGGGGGATCAGTTCCTTCAGCTTGGCGCAGATGGAACGCCCGCGCGTTTCAGCGGCCGAACGGTGGGCGATAAATGACAGGGCATCCACCGGCTCCTGATTGACCAGGATGGAAATGCGCACGAGATCGCTCTCCTCATACCCATCCATCTGGTAATCGAAGCTGGCATAACCACGCGTGACCGATTTCAGACGGTCGTAGAAGTCGAACACGACCTCGTTCAGCGGCAGGCGATAGACCGCCATGGCGCGGTTGCCGACATAGGTCAGGTCTTCCTGCACGCCGCGCCGTTCGCTGCACAGGGTCAGCACCGCACCAAGGTATTCGTCGGGCACCATGATGGTGGCCTTGATCCACGGTTCCTCGATCTTCTCGATCAGCGACAGGTCGGGCATGTCGGCGGGATTGTGCAGCTCCGCCGTCTCGCCATTGGTCAGCTGCATTTTATAGACGACCGAAGGGGCTGTCGCGATCAGGTCAAGGTCGAATTCGCGGCTGAGGCGTTCCTGGATGATCTCAAGGTGCAGAAGGCCAAGGAACCCGCAGCGGAAGCCGAAGCCAAGGGCGGCGGACGTCTCGGCCTCGTAGTGGAACGATGCGTCATTCAGCCGCAGCTTGGCCAGGCTGTCACGCAGCTTTTCAAAATCATCGGCCACGATGGGGTACATGCCGCACCACACCACGGGAATGGAGGGCTTGAAACCTGCCAGTGGTGCATCGGCGGGGCGACGGTCATCGGTAATGGTGTCGCCCACGTTGGTGTCGGCCACGGTCTTGATGGCGGCGTTGATGTAGCCGATTTCACCCGGGCCCAGTTCGTCCACGTTGGTCATGCGCGGGGCGAACACACCCACCTGATCCACCTGGTGGACCACGCCGGTGGACATCATGCGGATGCGCATGCCGCGCTTGAGCCGCCCTTCCTTCACGCGCACCAGCGTGATGACGCCCAGGTACGGGTCATACCAGCTATCAACCAGCAGCGCCTTGAGCGGGGCCCCGGCATCGCCGGTGGGCGGCGGCAGGCGCTTGACCAGCGCTTCCAGAACGGCCTCGATATTCAGGCCGGTCTTGGCCGAGACCTCGACGGCATCCTCGGCGTCAATGCCCACCACTTCCTCGATCTGTTCCTTCACGCGCGGGCAGTCGGCGGCAGGCAGGTCGACCTTGTTCAGGACCGGCACGATTTCATGATTGGCTTCGATGGCCTGATACACATTGGCCAGCGTCTGCGCTTCCACACCCTGTGACGCATCGACCACCAGCAGCGACCCCTCGCACGCGGCAAGCGACCGGCTGACCTCATACGCAAAGTCCACATGGCCCGGCGTGTCCATAAGGTTCAGGACATAGGTCTTGCCATCTTCGGCCGGGTAGGACAGGCGCACGGTCTGCGCCTTGATGGTGATGCCACGTTCACGTTCCAGATCCATGTTATCCAGAACCTGGTTGGTCATTTCCCGCTGTGTCAGCGCGCCGCAGGCCTGGATCAGGCGGTCGGCCAGGGTGGATTTCCCATGGTCGATATGCGCGATGATCGAGAAATTGCGGATCAGGGAGAGGGGCGTGTCGGTCATGGCCGAGACATAGTGTAAATCGGGAAGAAAGTCAGCCGCTACCTGTCACGATAACACGGAAAATATCACCTTCCGCATGTAATGTTACATGCAGGCCATCGTGATGCGGTGGATGCGGGTCGCGCCATCAAGGATGATTTCCTCCCCCTCGATCGCGGCCAGTCCCTTTATGCGCACCAGTTCATGCAGCGGGGCGGTCACGGGCGCGTCGTGCCAGCGTTCGGCCACCAGCCCGCAGCATGACGTGCCCTGCGGGGTATGAAGCAGGACACGGTCATTGACCCGGATCGCGGCGGTAGGGGAAATGACCAGCGTGCCGCCCTTGCGAAAGATCGGTTCCATGGTGTCGCAATCCACATGCACGGCATAGGAATGGTGGTCGGCCATGCCGTGGAATTCCCATTTTTCCCACCGTTCTCCATCCGGCAGCCCGGTTTCGTCAAACAGTTCGGGGTGGGCAAGCTGCGAGAAGGGGGCGATCTTGAGGTGGGAATGATGGGCCTTGCTCGACACTTCGGGGTCATGGTGACCTGAGAGCAGGCGACTGAACCCTTCAAACGAAATGCCGGTGGCCGACAGCGTGCGCGCCAGACTTTCCGTGCCGGGCCAGCGGGGACGGCCCGATGGCGTGATCCGTTTGGAGGGATTGAAGGTCGTGCTGTCCAGTCCCGCCGCCCGCGCGAGGCCGGAAGGGGTCAGCCCCCGTTCGGCGGCCAGCCGGTCGATGGCGCGCCAGATATCGTCATGGCTGATCATGTGGGTAATTTCAGTATTTCGGTCCGGTGGCGCGCATGGCCCGCCCCGGTCAGGGTGAAGCGGTCATTCCCTGCGCTGCACGCCAGCCCCATATGGCTGAGCCGCTTCAGGCAGGGCGCATCGGGCACGTTGGCCGGGCGGCCGGCATGGCCGCTCAGTTTCAGGCGGTGCAGGGCCGAACGGCAGCATGTTTCAAGATAAGGTTCATTCCACATGGGACAGGGACCGCCAAGGAACAGGTATGCGCACCGCCACCTTTTCACGACGGACCATGACCGGGGGTTCAGGCATGGGCGCGTGCGCTTGTCCGTGTCACATAGTGGCATTATTACGGCATGTCCACCATGCGTGGCGGCCTTGCCTGCGCCAGTACGAAGGGTGACATGTGTTCCATGCGCTAGGCATTGGCGAATTGATTACTATATTCAGGTATGAAGCTGGTACACTGTCATATTCCTGACCAAGATATGGTCTATGACTTTTGTAAAGTTCATGTAGAAAACAATTGTTCCAAGGTTCTGGTGATGAAATTCCATAAATATCTTCTTGCCCTGTCCCTGGCTGGTGCAACTGTCGGGGGATCTGTGGGGGCCATGGCGTCTGATTGCGACAATGGCCAGGATACCCCCAAGTGGGACCTGCTGGGCCGTGCGGCGCAGGCGGGTAACTGCGCCGATAGCCGCCTGCGGGACCGTCAGCAGAACCTCAAGCAGGATTACGACAACAGGGTGAACAGCCTGCATGACAACACGGTTGGCCGCTGGGATAACGCCCGTGATGCCGAAAAGCAGAAGCTGGAGGATGCGCGCAGCCGCGTTGACGACAAGATCCAGAATGGCCGCGACCGTCTGGATGCGATTCGCAATGCTCCGAAAAACCGTCTGGACAACCTGCGCGACGCTGGCAGCGCGGAACGCCAGCGCTGGGATGATCTGAAAAGCCAGACCAATTCCAGTGTCAATAGTTTTCTGGGCGGTGGAAATAATAATTAAATTATTGAAAAATATGGTTTAATCGGCAAAGTCCATGTCGACCGGCCAGATTTTTTCAGGGTCCGTTCCCATAAAGGGACGGACCTTTTTTGTCAGGGGGAGGTGCTGATGCGCAAATGGAAGGCGTGTCTCTTCCGCACCGTGACATCAAGCCGTGGGGCAACCTCGACAAGGTAGAGGTCATCGTGCGGTACGGTCCATGACTGCATGGTTCCGGCATGGTCCGGATGGGGGTCGATCACCCGCATTTCCAGCCCGTTGTCGGGTGTATCCAGCCGCGCCGTCACCCGCTCTCCCTGTTGCAGGCCGATGCGATAGACGCATGTTCCCCCCGGTTCCAGCATGCCCTGCCAGTCCAGCCGCCCGCCCGGTGACAGGTCCTGTGGCCTGTTACACAGCGGCGGGACGGTATCAAGGTTTTCAATCAGGGTTCGCACATCGGCGGGCTTGGTCAGCGCGACAGGCCCGGTTGTGTAAAGTGCCAGCGTGCCGGGGTTCAGGATACCAACCGTCATGTTGCGTCCCGCCCGGTCAACCAGCAGCCAGGCTATGCTGCTGCCGCCTTCATGCCGCCGGTTCCCCGTGATGAACAGGGTATCGCCCGCGGCCTCCAACGGGCCGGCGACTTCCATGTTCTGTATGAAGCTGCCGTACCGTGCCCCCAGTTCCTGTTTCACGATGGTGGCCAGCGGCCCTTTTTCAAACAGGTGGGTATCCGGTGCGTAATGTCCGGTGGCGGCAGCCAGTTCGTGGCCCAATGCGGTATCGGAATCCGCATGGGCCGGGACTGCGGTCAGCAGCGCCAGAAGACTGAACAGGCACAGGCTGGCATGGCGGGAGTTGAGCACGGCAGGCCCCTTCCTGTCAGGGTCATGAAAACAGACATGCCCGGCTGGACCGGGCATGAAGGAAACACAGCGTATCTGGGCAGGGGCGTGCCGCGTTTACGAACGCGGACGCTTGCGTGAGGACGCGCCACCGCGCGGCGGCCCGCCAAACCCGCCACCGGGGCGGCCACCACCGGGCTTGCGCCCGAACGGACGCCCGCCACGCGGCGGCGGCCCACTGCGGCGCGCGCCACCGCCAGCCGGTGCGCTGGCGGGTGTGATCTGCACTTCGTCATTCTCGATCGCGGCAATGCACGAACGGAATTTCTCGGTCGAATCCGGGGTGATCTCGAACAGGGTCTGGTTATCGTTGATGCGGATCGCACCGATATCCGCCTTGCGCACGCCGCCAAGGCGACAGATCAGCGGGATCAGCCACTTGGGATCAGCCTTTTCCTGCCGGCCCACATTCATGGCGAACCATGCGCCCGGTTCGGCGCTGGCGTAGCTGTCACGGGTGGGACGGGGACCGTCACGCTCACTACGCTCACGCGGGGGGCGCGGGGCATCGGGCGTGATGTGGCGCACGTTTTCCGGCGCGGGCAGGCGGGCGCGGTACATCTGCAGCAGGGCGGCGGCAAGCTGTTCACTGGTGCGGCCTTCAACCAACTGGCCAACCAGTTCCTTGTCCGCTTCGGCCACGTCCTCGTTCAGGGCGGGATCGGCCAGCAGGCGCTTGGCATCATTGGCGCGGATATCGGCCGCCGTCGGCACGCCGGACCATGTGGCCGTGATCTTGGCCCCCTGCATCAGGCGTTCGGCACGGCGGCGCTGCGACATGGGCACCATCAGCACGCACACGCCCTTGCGCCCCGCGCGGCCCGTACGGCCCGAACGGTGCAGCAGAGTGGCCGGATCGGTCGGCAGGGTCGCGTGGATCACTAGCGCCAGTGCCGGGATGTCGATGCCACGGGCGGCCACGTCGGTTGCGACACACACATTGGCCTGGCCCTTGCGCAGGCTGTCGATGGCGCGTGTCCGTTCGTTCTGGCCCAGTTCACCCGACAGGGCGACAGAGGAGAAGCCGCGTTCGACCAGTGCCGCCTGCATGTGGCGCACCATTTCACGCGTGGCGCAGAACACCATGGTGGTCTGGCTGTCGGTATAGCGCAGCACGTTGACCACGGCGGGGATCAGTTCGCGCGCATCGGCCACGATGGCGCGGTATTCGATATCGGCGTGCTGCTTGGCGCCCGACAGGGTATCGATGCGCACGGCGTCGTTCTGGTAACGGCGTGCAAGCGACGCGATTTCCTTGGCGATGGTGGCCGAGAACAGCAGCGTGCGCCGTGTCTTGGGCATGGCGTCAAGAAGCTGCTCAAGTTCGTCACGGAAGCCGAGGTCAAGCATCTCGTCCGCTTCATCCAGCACGACCACGCGCAGCTGGGACATGTCCAGACGTCCACGCGACTGGTGATCGCACAGCCGTCCCGGCGTGCCGACTACGATATGCGCGCCCATCTGCAGCGCACGCGCTTCACGCCGCGCGTCCATGCCGCCAATGCACGATACGATGCGCCCGCCCGCGGGCGCATACAGCCACGTCAGTTCACGCGTGACCTGCATGGCCAGTTCGCGTGTCGGCGCGATGATGACGGCCAGCGGCGGACCCGCCGGGCCAAAACGTTCGGCCCCACCCAGCAGGGTATCGGCCATGGCCAGCCCGAAGGCGACGGTCTTGCCCGACCCGGTCTGGGCGGAAACAAGCAGGTCGCGCCCTTCGGCGGCGACATCCAGCACGGCTGTCTGGACGGGGGTGGGGTTATCGTACCCACGCTCGTCCAGCGCGCGTTGCAGGGCGGGGTGGGTTTCGGGAAACGGCATGTATCGGGCAATCCGGACAAAAACATGAAGAACATGGGCGACGCAGGAAGGAAACTGGCCGCCGGCCCGTGTTCATGCGTCAGGGAGAAGGCCGGTGCATAAAGAATGATTGCCCCAAAAGCCAGAATTAATAATGGCCGGGACATTTTTGCAGCGGTCGTGATTACCCTTCCGGTGGGGATCGGGGGCATTTTCCACCTGCATGGAGGGCCGTGCCCTTTCGGCGGTTGCCGTAAGGCGGGTCAGGACATGCAGGCAGTCATGGCATCAGTAGCATACGCACCTGTGGTTGTCATCCCCACCCTGGGCCAGGCATGGTCAGGGCACCAGGACTGCGGCCCCTTCAAAGCGGCCATGGCGCAGGTCATCCAGCGCCCTGTTCGCCTCTTTCAGCGGGTACGGGGTGGTCGTGGTGCGTATGCCCACGCGGGGCACCAGTTCAAGGAAGTCGATGCCGTCCTGCCTTGTGAGGTTCGCGACCGAGACGATCTGGCGTTCCTCCCACAGCAGGTCATAGGAAAAGGCCGGGATTTCACTCATGTGGATGCCCGCGCAGACCACGCGCCCCGCCTTGTGCACGGCTTTCAGCGCCGCGGGCACCAGCGCGCCCACGGGGGCGAAGATGATGGTGGCGTCCAGCTGTTCGGGCGGCGCTTCATCCGACCCGCCAGCCCAGACGCAGCCCAGCGAGCGGGCGAAGTCCTGCGTTTTCGTGTCTCCGGGACGGGTGAAGGCATAGACCGACCGTCCCTGCCACACCGCCACCTGGGCTATGATGTGGGCCGCCGCCCCGAAACCGTACAGCCCGATGCTGCGCGCCTCCTTGCCCGCCATGACCAGCGACCGCCAGCCGATCAGCCCCGCGCACAGCAGCGGGGCAGTCGCCACGTCGTCATCGCCATCAGGCAGGGGAAAGGTGAAATGCGCATCCGCCACCGCCATGGTGGCATAGCCGCCATCGCGCGTGTAGCCGGTGAACAGCGGGTGGTCACACAGGTTTTCGTGGTCCGTTTCGCAGTAATGGCAGCAGCCGCAGGTATGGCCCAGCCACGGAATGCCCACGCGCTGGCCCATGTGCAGCCCTTCCACATTCGGGCCGATCGCGTCGATCCGGCCCACGATTTCGTGTCCCGGCGTCAGCGGATGGCCGGGAAAGGGCAGGTCGGCATCCACCACATGCAGGTCGGTGCGGCATACGCCACAGGCCCCCACCTTGACGCGGATCTGCCCCGGTCCCGGCGTGGGATCGGGCAGTTCGGTCCATTGCAGGGGGGTATGGGGGGCAAGCAGTCGCATTGCGTACATGGGGTCCGCTCCTTGGCTGTCAGGCTGCGGCCTGCGGGCCGCCAGTCATCATGCTACGCTACCATGCCCGGGCGCCCGCACGGCATGACATGTATCATCATGCCGATCACGACCCGGCGCGGTAGGGGGTCATGGCGTCCAGCGCGGGCAGTTCCGCCATGATGGCGGCGCGTTCATGATGCAGGAACTCCGCCACGGCCTCACGCAGGCCGGGATGGCTGATCCAGTGGACGGAATGGGTCAGGCAGGGGCGATAGCCGCGTTGCAGCTTGTGTTCGCCCTGCGCGCCCGCCTCCACCCGTTTCAGCCCGTGGGCAATGGCGAAGTCGATGGCGCGGTAATAGCACAGCTCGAAATGCAGGAAGGGCCAGTCCCCCTCCAGCCGTCCCCAGTTGCGGCCATACAGCGTATCGCGCCCCATGAGGTTGAGCGCGCCCGCCACCGGCACGCCGTCGCGTTTTGCAACCATAAGCACCACCCGATCCCCCAGCCGTTGTGACAGCAACGGGAAAAAACCGGGCTGCAGATAGGCGCTGCCCCATTTGCGGTCCACGGTGGATAGGTAGAACTGATGGAAATCATGCCACAGCGCGTCGGTGATCTCGCTGCCGCGATAGGTATGGAAGGTCAGGCCGCAGGCATTGGCGTCACGCCGTTCGCGGCGGATGGCCTTGCGCTTGCGTGAGGCGAGGGTGTCCAGAAAATCATCGAAACTGGTGTAATCGCAGTTGTCCCAATGGTACTGCACCCCAAGGCGCTGCAGCCAGCCGGTCTGCCCCAGCAGGTCATATTCATGCTGCGTGCAGAACGTGACATGGACCGATGACAGGTCCAGTTCCCCACAGGCCTGCCGCAGCGCGCGGCCTGCAAGCTGGCGCAGCACATCGGCATCCGGCGCGTCCCGGTGCACCAGCAGGCGCGGCCCCGGCACGGGGGAGAACGGGACCGCCACCTGCAATTTGGGATAGTACTGCCCGCCCGCCTGCATGAAGGCCTGCGCCCATTGCTGGTCAAACACGTATTCACCGTAGGAATGGCCCTTGGCATACAGGGGGGCCGCCGCCAGCAGGCGGCCGGTGTCATCGCGCAGGGCAAGGTGCTGGGGCATCCAGCCGGTCTGTGGCCCGGTGGACCCGCTATCCTCCAGCGCGGACAGGAAGGCATGGCTGACAAACGGGTTGTCATCACCCGCGCAGTCATCCCATTCATGGGGCGGGATTTCGGCAATCCTGCGGTGCAGGATCATGGTGGTGCCGGTCATGACGGGCGCGCCAGTGGGAAAACCGCGTGGGGCGTTGGGGTCATGACAGGCTCCCTTTTTCTGTGGTGGGGCTTTGCCTCAGCCTATTTCGAACAGGCCTTCCACTTCAACCGCCGAATCGAGTGGCAGCGACGGCACGCCCACGGTGGAGCGCGCATGACGGCCCGCGTCACCAAATACCGCCACCGCCAGGTCGGATGCGCCATTCATGACGGCGGCATGCTGCGTGAAGTCCGGCGTGCAGGCAATGAAGCCGCCCAGACGGACAACGCGCTTCACGCGCGACAGGTCGCCAATCGCGGCCTTCACCTGCGCGATCACGTTGACCATGCTGTAGCGTGCGGCCTCGACCGCCAGTTCCACGGCAACGCTGTCACCCAGCTTGCCCGTGGTCAGCAGCTTGCCATCGACCAGCGGCAGCTGTCCCGATACCACCAGCGAGGAGCCGCTGATGACGGCCGCGACGTAATTCGCCACCGGCGCGGCCGGGGTGGGCAGGACAATGCCAAGCTGCTTGAGACGCTGTTCGGGAGTGGTGTCGGGCATCGGGTCATCCTCTGTCATCAGGGGCGGGAAAGCAGGGCTGTCGCGTTATCCGACCAGCCGCAGCTTGCGCCGCCGGGGGGGGGTGTCATCGCCATCGTCATTGCCGGATTCCGGCAGGTCCAGCGGCAGCATGGGGGCGGGGCTGTCCGCCATCATGTCCTCATGCGGGGCGTCGGGCAGCCTGCGGCCCAGATAGGCGTCGGACAGCGCCCGGAAGGCATAGTCCAGCATGGATGTCGCGTATGATGCAACCGGGTCGCCCTCCACCGTGCCGGCAGGGCCGAAATGGGTGTAGGCAAATGCCTCGACATAGCTTTCCAGCGGTGCGCCGTACTGCAGGCCGATGCTGACTGCCTGTCCCAGCGTATCCATAAGGCCGCGTACCATCGGGCTTTCGCGCGTGGGCGTCAGGCTGATTTCGCCCAGTGACCCGTCGGCATATTCCCCCGTGCGCAGGAACAGGCGGTGGCCGCCCACGCTGGCCTTCTGGGTAAAGCCGCCATGGCGCGCGGGCAGGGGACGGCGTGCGCCGCGTTCCAGCCCCGCGCGGGTGGCCAGCGTGTCGCGCGTGGCGTCGGGACGGGCGGGCACGCGATCCACGAAGCCGCTCAGCGCGCGATGCATGGCCTGATGGGATGCAGCGCCCGGCAGCGGCAGCACGGTGTCCCCCGCCAGTGTCGCGGCAAAGGCCGCTTCCAGCGTCAGCCCCCGGCATGCAAGGCGCGCCAGCGTGCTGGTGGCCAGCCGCCCGTCGGCGCGCAACGGGGAAAAGACCGGGGCCAGCCCGCATGATTCCACCCCCAGCAATGCATCGATCGGGCCGGGCGTGGAAAATCCGGTTTCGACGCGGGCGGCGGGGTGATCAGTCTCGACCGCGGCTTCCTGCCATACCGCACGCGCGATCTGGCTGACACCGGGCAGGATGCTGCGCACGGGCGGCAGGGGCATGGCGTCCGCCCCCTCGCCGGAATGGGCGACAAGGGTGGCCAGCGCCACGATACTGCATGCCGCGTCGCGCCCGGCCTCGCTGTCATAATCCAGTCCCAGCCCCGCAAGGCAGGCATCGAGGTTGGTCAGCAGGATGGCGCCCGCCATGGGTGGACGTTCGCGGGGTTCGACCGCGGCGGGGGCAGGGACGGCCCGCAGGTGTGGCATGGCCTGCCCTGCTGGGTCGGGCAGCGGCAGTTCGCCATTGCGCATATGCATCTTCTGCCGTGCCACCGCGCGCAGTACGCGGGCCAGCAGGCGCAGGGCCGCGACAAAATCGGTGGCCATGAAACCGTTATCAGCTTCGACAAAGGCCGCAAGGTTGACCACGAAGGCGGGCCTGCGGTCATGGTGGCCATGCCACAGGCTTTCCGCAGGGGCCGCCTGCCGCATAAGCAGCAGGCACGACAGCGTGCGCGCGATGGGGCGGACCGTGGGGCCGGCCACCTCGCCCGTACACAGGTCGTCTATCCATCGCGCCGCCTCGACCGGCAGGCTGGCGGGACCATGGCCGGGCGTCAGCTGGGCCAGGGCCTCGGCTGCCGTGTCATCCCAGTCGGCGGGCAGGGTAACGGAACGTGGCGCGTCGTCGGGATCCGCTGCGGCCTCTACGGTCCGCATGCGCACGCCGTTCCAGTGGCTTCGTGCTGTCATGCCTTCCGTTTTACCGGCACGGGCAGGGCGGGCGGAACCCGTCTGGACCGGAGTCGCAACTATACATTCCACTGGATACCGTGGATATGGGGGATAAGTACGCACGCTCCCGAACCGGGTGCGGATCGTGCCGCGCATGCGGCGTGCGGCGGCGGTCGAGTCCCGTCACCGGCTGGTGTTGTCCCCGCCCGGAAGGTCCGGAAGGCCGGTACGCGCGCGGGCGCGATAAAGTGCCGCCGCCATGCCCGCCCACCC
>NZ_VWPI01000138.1 GCF_015155755.1 Komagataeibacter sp. FXV3
CGCCCACCCTGATCCCGCAGATGTGACGGTTGGTCGCGCATATGCGCGTGGACCGCGCGCGTGCGGGCGGACTAGGCTTTGGTCATGGCAAATCTAGGCACCCGTATCTATACGCATTTCAGGGGGCGGCTGGTCGGCAGGGATGCTGATGGCCGACCCTATTATGAGGCCCGGACTCCCAACCGTACCGGTGGCGGGGAAAAGCGGCATGAACGCTGGGTCATCTATCATAAGGGGGAGGATGCATCCGCCGTTCCGCCCGAATGGTGGGGCTGGCTGCACCATATGGAGGATGCGCCCCTGCCCGAAAGCGCGCGCCAGCCATGGCAGCAGCCGTGGCAGCCCAACCAGACCGGGACCGTGGCGGCATATCATCCCCCCGGCAGCGACCTGCGCGGTGGGCAGCGGGCTTCAACTACCAGCGATTATGAGGCATGGTACCCCGAGGGATGAAACCGGTGGCGTAACCTGCTAGGGTACGCGCCATTGGATATTGGGGAAGCTTTGCCAACATGGTTGCTGCTGTTTCAGGCCGGGCGGTCCGCCAGCCCGCGGAACTCCTTGCCGGATTTGCCGTGCTGGCCGTGCTGGCGGGGCTTCTGGCCTATGCCGTGCTGGACAAGGGGCGGCCGCATGAATCCGGTTATCGCCTGAACGCGGGTTTTGCCCATATCGACGGCCTGTCCGTGGGTTCGGATGTCAGGCTGGCCGGTATCACGGTCGGGCAGGTGGTCGATGAGCACGTTGACCCGAAAACCTTTGCGGCCCAGGTCACCTTTACCGTGCGGCCCGACATTAAGTTGCCCGATGATACGGCGGCGATCATTACCAGCGACAGCCTGCTGGGGGGCAAGTACATCGCCCTGTCCCCCGGTGGGGATGAAAAGATGCTGGCCCCCGGCGGCACGATCGGTGAGACGCAGGGCGCGATCAGTCTGGAACAGTTGCTGAGCAAGTTCATCTTCTCCGTGACCGATACGCTGACCAAGGCCCGGCAGGACAAGGCCCAGGCGTCCCAGCCTGCTGCTCCGGCCCCCGTGGGTGGAGAAACCCCATGATCCATGACGGAAACGCCAGTACGGGCATGCCGGCGGTCTGGCCGCAACCCGATGGCACGCCAGTGTCGTGCCGAGACAAATTACTGATATTGCAGGAAAATTATACTGAATTGCAGGGTATTCTCCGTGATGCGTTCGAGGACGCAATCCTGATGGGCGTGGATGAGGCGGCGATGCGCCGGATCCTGCTCGATCTTGTGGGCAGCCTGCGGAGCCCGAAAGCATGAGGCGCCTGCTGCGGTGCCTGCCCGCCGCCCTGCTTGCCAGCCTGCCCGCCTGTGCCCATGCGGCGGAATGGCTGGCCTCGCCCGCCATGTATCCCCCCGATACGTGGCAGGGGCGTACTATTGCCACGGTACGGGTGCTGGACAAGCTCGATGCCCATATCCAGATGCTCGATATCCCTACCGGGCAGGACGTATCGTATAAAAGCCTGACGCTGCATGCCACGTCATGCCTGCAGCGCCCGCCCACCCTGCCTGCGGACAGCGCCGCCTGGCTGGAGGTGCATGATGCGCATGAAGGCATGGCGCCCTTTCAGGGCTGGATGGCCGTAGCCGAACCTGCGAATGGCGTGTTCCAGAATCCGCTTTATGACGTGCAGCTTGCCGGGTGCAGCGGGGATGCGGTCGCCCCCGTGCCACCGCCGCTGGCGGTTGCCGCCGTGCCGCAGCCCGGTGCGGATGGCAGCCCGGTCCCGGTGGCCGGGCCCATCCCGTCGCCCATGCCTGCTACGGGCGGCACTGACGCGCCACAGTCCCTTTCCCCCACGCAGGCCCCCACGACGGCAGTTGCCCCGGTATCCCCGCCACTGCCGGCCCGACCGCCTGCTGATCCTGCGGATGAGGGGGCAGCCCCGCTAATGCTGCATTAGATAATAGTTTAATTTGTATCGTATCAATGCTGTCGGCCTGTCCGGTGCGGTTCCGGGCTTGCGTATTCCCCAGCTTTGCCGGAGGCTAGATTCACCATGAGCAAGATACCTTCCCTTCCTTCGCTCGATCGGCTGCCCCCGCCTGCCCGCGCGGCATTCCTGCTGGATTTCGATGGGACACTGGTTGATATCGCGCCTACGCCTGAATCCGTTGTGGTGGCGCCCGGCCTGCTTGATACGCTGAAGCGCCTGCGTGACAAATGCGGGAATGCGCTGGCCGTGATTTCGGGGCGGCCCATTGACCAGATCGACCATTTTCTGGGGGATGTGCCCTATGCCGTGGCGGGCGAACATGGCATCGCCATCCGGCACGCGCCGGGCCAGGCCATTGAACGTGCCCCCCTGCCGCCGGTGCCCGCCGCATGGCTGGAACAGGCCGACCGGCTGGCGCAGGCCCATCCCGGCGTACGGATCGAACGCAAGAAGGCAGGGCTGGTGCTGCATTACCGCGGCGCGCCCGACGCAGGGGAAGCATTGGGCAAGGTGGCGGATGGCTGGGTTGACGCAACAGGCGGTGCCTTTCATGTGCAGGCCGCCAAGATGGCATGGGAAATCCGCCCTGCCGGCATAGACAAGGGGCATGCGGTGGAAGTGCTCATGCAAAGCGCGCCCTTTGCCGGGCGGTCCCCCATTTTCGTTGGCGATGATGTTACGGATGAGGATGGCATCCGCATGGCGGTACATCTGGGTGGGGTCGGGTTCCGCATTCCTGCCGATTTCCCCGATCCCGCCGCCTTTCGCGGCTGGCTTGCGCAACTGGCACAGGGAGGCAGGGACGCATGGGGCGACTGATTATTGTTTCCAACCGCGTCCCGTCCCCGCGTGAACGCAGCCAGCCCGCCGGTGGCCTGGCCGTTGGCCTGAAAGATGCGCTGCGCGAAGGGGAATCGCTGTGGTTCGGCTGGTCAGGCAAGCAGGTGCAGCTTCATGGTGGCGACCCCGTGCCCCGGCTGGACCAGGTTGATAACGTAACCTACGCCACCATTGACCTGACCCCGCTGCAGTACGAGGGGTTTTACCAGAATTTCTCCAACGGTATCCTGTGGCCGCTGTTCCATTACCGCGTGGGACTGATGAATTATTCCCGCACGGACTGGGAAACCTACCTTGCGGTCAACGCCATGTTCGCACGCACGCTGCTGCCGCTGCTGCGGCCCGATGATGTGATATGGGTGCATGATTATCACCTGTTCCCGCTGGGGCAGGCGCTGCGGGATCTGGGGGTGAGGTGCCGGATCGGTTTCTTCCTGCATATTCCTTTTCCACCATGGAGTCTGGTGCGCTCACTGCCCGGCGCAGAACTGCTGCTGGAAGACATGCAGAGCTACGATCTGGTGGGTGTGCAGACCCCCGAGGATGCCGAGAACCTGAACCATTCGCTAAAGGTCAACGGCCTGCCGCCGCGTGGGCAGGCGTTTCCCATCGGCATTGATCCCGATGAATTCCGCGCGCAGGCGGAAAAAAGCATGCAGGGGCCGGAGATCGAGCGGCTGGAAGGCAGCCTGCGGGGTGCGAAACTGGTTCTGGGCGTGGACCGGCTGGATTATTCCAAGGGCCTGCCCGAACGCTTTCGCGGGTATGAGGCGCTGCTGGCCCGCTACCCTGAACACCGGGGCAAGGTGACGTTCCTGCAGGTCGCCCCGATTTCGCGCGGTAGTGTCGAGGAATATCGCCAGCTGCGTCGCCAGCTGGATGAACTGACCGGACGGATCAACGGGGCCTATTCCGAATTTGACTGGACGCCCATCCGCTACATCACCCGCCCGCTGCCGCGGGAGGTCCTGGCCGGGTTCTACCGCCGGGCGGAAGCCGCGCTGATTACGCCCCTGCGCGATGGCATGAACCTTGTGGCCAAGGAATATGTTGCGGCACAGGACCCGGCTGATCCGGGGGTGCTGATCCTGTCGCATTTCGCGGGGGCCGCGCCGGAAATGGACGAAGGGATCCTGGTCAATCCGTATGACCCTGACGAGATTGCCGACGCCCTGCATGAAGCACTGACAATGGGCCTTGCGGAACGGCGCACGCGCTGGCAGGCCCTTGAACGGGAAGTCAGCAGCACGACAGCCGTAAGCTGGGCCGCTGATTTCATGCATGCGCTGCAGACCGCACCCGTTGTGGACCGATCGTAACCAGCCATGCGTTCAACTGCTTTATTGATGGTGCTGGCAGGTCTTGCGGCACTTGGTGTGGCGTGGTGGAGCCAAAACACACTTGGTCACGTACCCTGCGGGCTATGCCTGTGGGAACGCTGGCCTTATCGTATCCTGGTGGTGCTGGGGGGGCTGGCCGCCATTCTGCCGCGTGATATGGCACGCGGCATGCTGTGGCTGTGCATGCCGGTGCTGCTGTGCGCGTTCGGGCTGTCGGCGGTGCATGTAGGGGTGGAGCAGGGCTGGTGGGCCAGCCCGCTGCCTGAATGTCGTGCACCGACATTCCATGGCGGCAGTTTTGCCGAACGCCTGGCCTCCATGCCGCGCCGCCCGGCCAAGCCGTGCGACGCGGCAACCTATCTGGTGCCCGGCGTGCCAGTATCCATGGCCATGATGGACGGGATCTATGCCCTTGCGCTGATCCCGCTCGTGCGCGGGGGATTGCGGATCAGGGCGAAGTTCCGCGGCCGCGGCCGAAAAACAATCCAAGGATGAACAGGACGATAAAGACGAAGAACAGCACCTTGCCAAAATAGGCAAAGGTGTCAGATATGCCGCCGAAGCCAAAGACCGCGGCGATCAGGGCCAGGACAAGGAATGTGATGGTCCAGCGTAACAGGTCCATGATTCGGTTCCTTCCAATCGTTGTTGTGACAGACGCGGGCATGCCATCCGCTCTATAACAATGCGCCAGATGGCAACCGGTTCACCGGGGTCGTGATTTTGGCTTTGGCGACAGGGATACAGGATATGACAGCAGCCAGTGGCACGGCCGGATTTTACGCTTTGTACACCCATGGGTTCGCACGTGTGGCCGCGTGTACGCTGCCGGTCGTGCTGGCTGATCCCATGGAAAACGCGCGCCGCACGCATGACGGTATCCGTGCCTGTCATGACGCGGGGGCAGTGGTCGCGGTTTTTCCTGAACTGGGGCTGTCCGGTTATGCGATCGAGGACCTGCGCCAGCAGGATGTGCTGCTGGACCGCGTGGGGGATGCCATCACGTGGCTTGCCGCGCAGACGGCGGGCCTGCGGCCGCTGGTGCTGGTGGGCGCGCCGGTCGTATGGGGGAATGCGCTGTATAACTGCGCCATAGCCCTGCATGATGGGCGGATTGTCGGCGTCATTCCGAAATCCTATCTGCCCAATTACCGGGAATTTTACGAAGCCCGGCAGTTTAGCGCGGGCGCCGGACTGCGGGGAGGTCATGTCACGCTTGGTGGCCATGACGTGCCATTTGGCACCGACCTGCTGTTTCGTGCCCGCGCCGTACCGGGTCTGGTTGTGGCCGCCGAAATCTGTGAGGACATGTGGGTGCCCCAGTCACCGGGCATTCAGGCGGCCCTTGCCGGGGCTACGGTCATCGCCAACCTGTCGGCATCCAATATCACCGTGGGCAAGGCGCGCACGCGTACGCTGCTGTGCCAGTCCCATTCCGCGCGGTGTATATGTGCCTATGTCTATGCTGCGGCGGGGGAGGGGGAATCAACCACCGATGTGGCATGGGACGGACAGACCTCCATTTTCGAAAATGGTGCGATCCTGGCGGAAAGTGCGCGTTTCCCGTCCGGTCTGGTCACGCTGACGGCGGATGTGGACCTTGACCTGCTGCGGCAGGAACGCCTGCGCATGGGCAGCTTTGCCGATAACCGCGCCCATGCAGGGGCGCAGGACTGGCGCTGGATCGACCTTGCCCTGACGCCACCGGCCGACAATATCGGCCTGCGGCGCGCCATTCCCCGCTTTCCCTTCGTGCCCAGTGATCCAGCCGTACTGGATCAGGACTGTTACGAGGCCTTTACCATACAGGTCACGGCCCTGAAGCGACGGTTGCTGGCGTCACGGGCGAAAACGCTGGTCATTGGCGTCTCGGGTGGTCTGGATTCCACCCATGCCCTGCTGGTGGCGGCACGGGCGGCGGATGAAAGCGGGCTGGGACGGCAGGCGGTGCTGGGCTACACCATGCCCGGTTTTGGCACCAGCAGCGACACGCGTGGCAATGCGCATGAACTGATGGCGGCGCTGGGCATACAGGCGCGAGAGATCGATATTCGCCCCGCGGCAAAGCTTATGCTGGAACAGATGGGGCACCCCTTCGCCGCGGGGAAGGACGTGTATGATGTCACGTTTGAAAATGTGCAGGCCGGGCTCAGGACGGACTTCCTGTTCCGGCTGGCCAACCAGTCGGGCGGGATCGTGATCGGCACGGGAGACCTGTCGGAACTGGCGCTGGGGTGGTGTACCTATGGCGTGGGTGACCAGATGGCGCATTACAACGTCAATTCCGGCCTGCCGAAAACATTGATCCAGCATCTGATCCGTTGGGTCATGGCCAATGGGCAGGAACAGGCACGGACCTGTGCGGTGCTGGACGCCATCCTGTCCACCGAGATCTCGCCCGAACTGGTGCCCGCTACGGTCACGCAGGCGGTGCAGAGCACGGAGTCACTGATCGGGCCATACGCATTGCAGGATTTTACCCTGTTCCATGTGCTGCGCTACGGCTTCCGTCCCGCGAAGATCGCGTTCATGGCGCTGCATGCGTGGGGCGACACCACGCGGGGGAACTGGCCACCGGGGTTCCCCGCTGACAGCAGGCGGGCCTATTCCCTGTCTGAAATCCGGCACTGGCTGGGGGTTTTCCTGAACCGTTTCTTTGGCTTCAGCCAGTTCAAGCGTTCGGCCATGCCCAACGGGCCGAAGGTCGTGGCCGGCGGCGCGCTGTCGCCGCGCGGGGACTGGCGGGCGCCATCTGACGGCAATGCCCGCATCTGGCTGGAGGAACTGGAAAAACGTGTTCCATTAAACTGAACCAATCTGACCCTGATTCCGAATTTCTTAACCCATTGCTGTCAATTACCGTCGTGAAAGCATCTCATCCCCTGTCGTGGCGATCATGCGGCGCGGGTAGCGGATATCTGTAGCGAGGTCGGGAGACATGCATGTTCCCGCGATGCGTGAAAAGGAACGGAATGCATGGGAGTGACCGTAACCGGGGCCACTGGCCTGACGCTGGGCATCAACCCGGATAATAGTGATATCATATGGGGACTGAACAGGGTGAGCGAGGTCACGGTCCTGCGGTCGCTCGCCAACGTTTCCAGTGCAGAGGTTTCGGCCCTGCAGCAGGCCTATGGCAATGATATCCCGGCACTGGCCGTGCGCATGTTTGGCGTGGCCGGGATCGATACCGTGATGGAGCAGTCTGGCGGCGTGAACCAGCAGGTCACGACTGCTGGCAAACACACCGTGACCGGCACCGAGGTCGAGATCGGCAGCACCACCTCCACCCCGCTGGACAGCAAGATCATCCTGACCGGTGGCAAGCAGGCCTCCACCATCATGGATGGTGACATGGGCAAGGTGGATTTTGTCGCGAAATCGGGTGACGTGAATTATTACGCCGCTGGCGGCAACACGGATTTCGTCAGCGGCAAGGGGCTGGACACCATCCATGTCCTGGGTGGGGCCGACACCATTTATGGCGCTGATGGACACCCTACCGTAACCGGTGACTGGAATGCGCCCGATGCAGCACGGTTTAACGGTGGCGGCGTGCAATTGCGGGTCATTGACGGCGTGACGGTGCAGGATGTCAGCAATTCCACCATCAGCGGTTATGCGGATGACGATTACTTCGGGGAACATAATCCCGCACGCTATACCAACACTATCGACGGTGGCGTGTCCGACTCCATCTATGGCAGCAATAATCTGGTCGTTAATTCGGTCAATGACAGCAATATCCATGGACATGCGAAACTGACCGTGGATGGCGGTGCGTCCGACACCATCTATAGCAACAGCAGCCTGCTTGTGGATTCGGTCAGTGGCAGCAATATCTACGGACATGCGAAAGTGACCATGGATGGCGGTGCGTCCGACATCATTTATGGCAACGGTAATCTGCTTGCCGATTCGGTCAGTGGCAGCAATATCCACGGACATGCGAAACTGACCGTGGATGGCGGTGCGTCCGACACCATCTATGGCAACGGTAGTCTGCTTGCCGATTCGGTCAGTGACAGCACCATCCAGGCGCATACGAAACTGACCGTGAGTGGTGGCAGCAACGATACGATTTCCGCCAGTCATTCCTCCCATCTTGATGACGTGGATGCCAGTACGATTTCGGTCAGCGTGCATGGCAGCCTGACCTTCATTGATGGCAGCAATGGTATTTCCGACACCGTGACCGGCAGCCATGCCACCATTTATGGCACGGCGGGACTGGACCTGACGGCGAATACGCAGACAACCGCCACCTATTATGCCAGTAGCGGAAACGAAACACTGGATGGTGGCCTGTCAACAGGCAAGTTGTATGCCCGGGCGGGCAGCGGCAATGATACCCTGATTGGCGGCAGCGGGCAGGATACCCTGCGGGCCGGGACGGGCGATGACCTGTTCACTGCAGGGAGTGCCAAGACGGAATTCGAGTTTGTCAAGGGTAAGGCCGGCGGTAACGACATCATTCAGGATTTCGGTAAATCGGCAGGCAATATCGTCAAGCTGGCCGGTTATGACGCAAAATCATCTTCCATCCAGTCCATGCTGGATAATGCCACCATTGCTGGTGGGAATACGACTGTCAGCCTGACGGATGATACCCGGATTACCTTTGTCGGCGTAACGGACCTGAAGGTACAGAATTTCAAAAGCTGACCCGCAGGGCCTGTGCCAGAGATGCCCCGACCGGGGGCATCTCTGGCAATGGTGACATTTTATCCAGGTTATTTTTTTGACGACAATGATGCGATTTCGATATAAACAATCTGTTATCGCAGAAGGTAGCCGATATAACTGCCGTTTGTAAAACAGTTGCGGTTCTTGCTGACTACGACAGCAGAAATTTTCATGTGATAACAAAAAATTGCTGGTGCAACCCCAATCATCAGGGTAAAAGCCGCGACCGTCCGGTCCAGATGGTGGTGATCGCCCCATTTGATTACGGAAGCAGGATATTCACGACATCAATTTTCAGCCAGAAGGGAGCAGGCCGTTACGATGAGTAAAGCCTTTATTGCAGCAGTTATACAGGATTCGATTGATTGCACGGGTGTCGCGGCCAATCAGGCTGCCTCTGACCTGATCGCGGCAATTGTCAAGGAACTGAAGCGCGAGGGTGGCTTTACCCTGCCGTCTTTCGGCACGTTTACGGTCAAGAAAACCAAGGCCCGTCAGGCGCTTAACCCCCGCACGGGTGAACAGGTCAAGGTCAAGGCCGGCAAGACCGTTCGGTTCAAGGCCAGCCCCAACCTGAAGAAAGCTGTCTGATATCAGACAGCTTCGCGCCATTTCAGAAAAATGGCGCGAAGGGACTGTCCGCAGGGTTCAGGCAAACCAGACCGAAAGGGAGCGCACACCCTGTGCGCCCCGGATCAGCACGCCCTGGATATCCGCTGTGGCGGAGGGGCCGCTCATCAACACGCCATAATTGGCGGTCCTGAATTCCGGCCGTTCCTGATACGCGGTATGCATGTTCGCCGTAATGGCGGCGGGGGACAGTACCACCACGATGTGCTGCCCCAGATGGGCGAAGGAATTGATCGGCAGCTGTGATTCGCTGAGGAAGATCGACCCCATTTCCGCAATGCCGAACGGCGCGCGCACCACGGTCACGTCAATGGTTGCCGCGTCCTGCGGGGTCTTCACCTTCTCGACCGGCAGCGTGCCGTGCGCTTCAGGCACGGTGGAGCAGATCACCTTCGCATCCGGGTGACGGCGCATGATGGCCTGATCCAGCATTTCCCCTTCCACGGGTTCCAGCACATCACCGCCCAGTATCTTCAGGCTGGCGATAAAACGTTCACGGCTGGCGTCCAGGTCGCCCAGCGTCCTGACCGGCGGCAGCGGATGGTTTTCCGGCGTGGGGCGGTTGTTACGCAGGGCCTGCAGGATCTCGTCGCGTGCGGGGTTCATTTCTTGGTCTCCGGTGCGGCGGCAGGCTTGGCCTTCTCGCGGTTCTTGCGATACCAGTCATTGAATGTCTGCTTGACCGGATGGGGATTTTCGCGGTGCTTGCCCCACGGATTCAGCCAGTTATACAGCACGAAGCGCGGCATGGTGCCCAGCGAGACCTCGGTCGCCTTGATGGCGGCGCGGTACATCCTGGGCTGACCCATGAGCTTGCCCGCCATGTGCATGATCTCACGCTTGACGAAGGGCATTTCATGGTGCTGCACCAGCACGCGACGCCATTTGTACAGCTGTTCGTGAATGTTGATCTTGACCGGGCAGACATTGGTGCAGCTTCCGTTCAGCGTCGAGGCATAGGGAAGCGTGCTGTATTTGCGTTCGTTGAAGGTCGGGTCGATGATCGCACCGATCGGGCCGGAATACACCGCACCATAGGACAGCCCACCCGAACGGCGGTATACCGGGCAGGTGTTCATGCACGCGCCACAGCGGATACATTTGAGCGACGTCCAGAAATCTTCCATGCCCAGACGTGCGGAACGCCCGTTATCGACCAGCACCACGTGCATCTCGCCACCCTTCTGCGGGCCACGGAAATGGGTGGTGTACTGTGTGATCGGTGATCCCAGCGCACTGCGCGACAGCAGGCGTATGAATACGCCAAGGTCGGCCATGCGCGGGACAAGGCGTTCGATGCCGATGGTTGCGATATGCAGGTTGGGCACCGTCGCACTCAGGTCGGCATTGCCTTCGTTGGTGCAGACCACGAACGTGCCGGTTTCCGCCACCACGAAGTTGCCGCCGGTCATGCCCGCATCGGCATGCAGGATAACCGGACGGGCTGCCTGGCGCTGTGCTTCGGCCAGAAGGTGCGGGTCACGGATGTTGGGGTCGGTGTGGTAATCCTTGGCGAAGATTTTCGCCACGTCTGATGTCAGCTTGTGCACCGCCGGCACCACGATGTGGCTGGGCAGCTGGTCATCAAGCTGCTGGATGCGTTCGCCAAGGTCGGTTTCGGTTACGGTGACACCCTGTTTTGCAAGATAGGGCCGCATGTCACACTCTTCGGTGACCATGGACTTGCTCTTGATCAGGTTGCGCGCGTTATGGCTCTTCAGGATTTCGCCCACGATGCGGTTATGTTCCGCCCCGTCGCGCGCCCAGTGGACGTGAATGCCGTTCTTTTTCGCGTTTTCCTCGAACTGCTCAAGGTATTCGGGCAGGCGGGAGAGCGTGTGTTCCTTGATGCGCGACGCTTCCTCGCGCAGTTCCTGCCATTCCGGCAGGATGTGCATCTGGGCGTCACGCTTCTGGCGCATGTCCCACAGGCGTTCGTCATGGAACTGCAGGTGGGGGGCGTCCTCAAGGAAATGCTCCGCCGCCCGGGCGTGGTTGACGGGCTTGTTGCTCATTGAGCTGCTCCGTTAAGGATCTGCGCGATATGAATGAAGCGGATGGGTACCCCCGCGCGTTCAGCGCAGCCCTGCTGGTGCATCACGCATGAAGAATCGGCCGAGACGATGTAGTCCGCCCCCGCCTGGTAATGGTCACGCACCTTGTCCACGCCCATCTTGGCCGACACGGCTTCTTCCGTGACCGAGAAGGTGCCGCCGAAGCCGCAGCATTCATCGGGGCGCTTGGGGGTGACAAAGCGGATTCCCTTGACCTTCTTCAGCAGGTCCATCGGTTTGGAAAACGGCTTTTCACCCAGTTCGGACATGCTGGCCGTACGCAGGGCGCGCAGCGTGCCGCAACTGTTGTGCAGGCCTACGGTATGGTTGAATTCAGCCCACGGGAAGGCATCCACCTTCAGGATGTCATGCAGGAATTCGACCAGTTCGTAAGTGTTTTCGCGCACGTGGCGCACTTCGTCGGTCTGCGGGATCGCATCAAAATTGTCGCGGACATGATGCGTGCAGCTGCCTGATGGCATGACGATCTTGTCGTATTTCGCGAAATTGCGAACAAACAGGGCTTCCGCCGCGGCGGCGTCCGAATTGCAGCCGGAATTGCCCATGGGCTGGCCGCAGCAGGTCTGGTCCAGCGGATATTCGACATCCTGTCCCAGTTTTTCCAGCAGTTCCAGCGTGGCGATCCCCGCTTCAGGGTAGAACGCGTCGATATAACACGGAATGAACAGGCCGATCTTCATTATGGGATACTCATCCTCAGCACGATTGGCGCGAAACGTGGCGCAAGCCATGTTATTTCGTCAAATATATATTGAAAGACATTCCCATATATAATTTATATGGAATATGGATCTAAGGCATTTACGTTATTTTGTAGCCGTTGCCGACAATGGCAGCTTTACCCGTGCCGCAGAGCAGCTAGGCATAGAACAGCCACCTCTGAGCCAGCAGATCAAGCAGTTGGAAAACGAGCTGGGTGTCCTGCTGTTCCAGCGGCTGACGCGCGGGGTCAGGCTGACGGATGTCGGGATGGTCCTGCTGGATCAGGCCCGTGCCCTGCTGGGCATGCAGCAGCAGTTCCTTGCCACGGCGCAGGGACTGGCGCGGGGTGAGAAGGGGCATATCCGCGTAGGGCTGGCGGGGGCGGTCTCGCTGCTGCCCATGATCCCGCTGACGGTGCGGCGTTTCCGGGAACTCTGGCCCGATGTCACCATCTACCTGGAGGAAAGCAATACTCCCGCCCTGCGCAAGAGCCTGCACGACCGGGCCATAGACATTGCCATTGTCCGCCCGCCGGTGCCCGACGGGGCGGGCCTGCTGGTGTCCCCCCTGCTGGAGGAGGAAACGGTCGTGGCCCTGCCCAAGGGGCACCCACTGGCCATCCACCCCCATCTTGAACTGGAAATGCTGGTGGATGAACCCTTCATCATCTTCCCGCGTGAACTTGGGCCAGGGTTCCATGACGCCATTCTGTCCGCCTGCCACAATGCAGGCTTCACGCCGCGCATGGGCCAGCAGGCCCCGCAGATCGCCTCCACCGTGCCGCTGGTGGCTGCAGGGCTTGGGGTATCGGTCGTGCCGCGTTCGCTGCACCAGATCCATTCCGGCGGCGTGACCTACCACTCGCTGGGGGCGAAGGCGCCGCGCGCGGAACTGGCCATCGCCATGCGGGCGGGACAGCATGTCCCGCTGCTGGCCAATTTCATTTCCACCCTGCGCGCATGCTGTCGGGACATGAATGACAGCGCCATTTCCGTGGCCCCCGTTCTGGAGGGGGCGGAAGAAACGGTCTGAAAATCACATGCCAGTTTCTGGCGATGATTTTTTCAGAATACGCTGGGAAATGCCGCCTTTTTGAAAAAAGGCGACACCCGGAAACTTTTATTATTCATCAATGGTCGTCTGGTCCGTGCGGCTGTCGCGGATCAGTTCATGGATGAAGGACAGCTTGCGCAGGATATCCGGCGTCAGCACAAACGGATAGAAATCCGGCAGGCCCATGGAACGGTTGAGGCTGTTGACCGCATAGGTCAGCGGCAGCCATCCATCCGTGATTTCGGTAAATGACATTTCGGTATAGGGGTCGCGCCGGACGCTGGTGCGCAGCGGTGGCGCATGGGCGCCTGTCGCGTCAATCGACATGCCATAGGCCCATGCGGTTTCAAGGGTCGAGATGATGTGCAGGTAATGCGCCCATGTCTCGGCAAAGTCCTCCCACGGGTGGGACGTGGCGTAGTGGCTGACATACTGGCCGCGCCATGCGTCACTGGCCGGGGCTGCGTAATGGGCCTTCAGGCTGTCGGCGTAATCGCGCCGGTCATCCCCAAACACCGCCCGGCAGGCAGCCAGCCGGTCCGGCCCCGCGTCCCGGATCAGCACGTTCCAGTAGTAATGCCCGATTTCATGGCGGAAATGGCCCAGCAGGGTGCGGTAGTATTCCCCCATTTCCTGCCGTAGCTGTTCACGTCGCGCATCATCCGTCTCGTTCAGGGCGATGGTGATGACGCCGTTCATGTGGCCCGTCATGGCGGGCGTGCCATCGGGCAGGCTGTCGAGGAAATCGAACGCCAGCCCGCCTTCGGGATCCTGCCGCCGGTTACGCAGGGGCAGGCCAAGGCGCAGCAGGCTGTAGAACAGGCGGTGCTTGGCCACCTCCACCTTCTGCCACCGCGCGATATTGCCGGGTACCGACAGGTTGGGAATGGTGCGGTTGAAACTGCATGCGATGCAGAAGGGCTGCCCCGGTTCCGCCAGCCAGTTGCATGCGCTGTAGGCGTTGTTGGCGCATAGCGCGCGCGGCGGGGCATCGGGCGTTGCCAGCGGTTGCCACAACCCGTCCCCCATGGCGTCCAGCGCGGACAGGACGGTCCGTTCCGGCACATAACCCAGCGTATGGCCGCAGCGTTCGCATGCCGTATTCTCGAAAAACAGGACCTGCTGGCATGACTGGCAGAAAAACAGTTTCATGAGGGGTGTATAGCCCGACGCGGGGTGGATGCCATATCCGCGACCGGGGGCATGGGCGTGGTTTCCATCACGGCTTCAAATGTGGCGACGCAGTAGTCCAGCAGGCCGCTGACCGGGGCGGCATGCTGCGGGGTCGTGGCGACCGCCAGCGGGATATGCCCCTGTGCCGCCAGCAGGCCCGATGTCGTATCCAGCCCGATCCAGCCGGCGCCGGGTACATGCACCTGCGTCCATGCATGCAGGTCGCAACCCAGCCGGTCCGGAGCATTCAGGTCCGGCTGGAACAGGTAGCCCGATACAAACCGGGCGGCAAAGCCCAGCCTGCGCAGCACGGCGATCAGCAGCCACGCGCTGTCGCGGCACGAACCGGCGGCGTGACACAGGGTTTCCTCCGGCGACCACACGCCCGCTTCGGGCCGGATGCGGTAGGTGATGTGTGTTGCAATGGCCCGGTTCAGGTCCACCAGCAGGTCCAGTGTGGGACAGGGCAGCCTGGCGTGCCATTCCGCCACAAAGGCATCAAGCAGCGGGGTGGGCGACCCGTCCGTGCCGTCGTCTGCGTTCAGCCTGTAGGGGGCAAGGGCAGGGGCGTCGCATGCCCCGTCGGCAGGCCAGTGGCGGGCGGATGGGGCAAGGGTGAAGTGGAACGGGTTGATGGGCGTCAGGTCGGTTGCAAGGCGGACGGTGATATCGAAATGCGTGACCCGTTCGGGGAACGTGACGCGGGCGATCCGGTTGCCGGACGCATCCTGTCCCCAGACGCGCGTACAGGGCTGGGGCGCGATATCCATGGTGTGGGACAGGACATTGCGGCAACCCGGCAGGGGATGCAGGCGGATGGTCTGCGGGCCAAGGTGAACAGGCCGGTCGTATCGGTACCGTGTGTGGTGGACCAGCATGGCATGCGCGTTCATGTAATCTAGAGCCCCGGAAAACTGTCCCGCATGCCTGCCATCGTGATCCGGCGATGGTGCGGTTCGGACGTGGTTTGTCTGTCACCGTCCACGCTATCAGGATTGGTGGCGGCGGCAATATCGTATTTTTCCGGCATTTTGGCCCGAATGGGAAGGGAATGCAGATTCGTTCTTGGCAAGAGACGATTTTCTTGCTCCGCTAGAAACGGATCGAAACGAAATTGCAGGTGGGCGGACATGATTCCTTCGCGCCTGATCCACCTCCACGCCAGCGGGGGTAGGACATGAATGATATGAAAATGGCAGCACAGGCCGCCGGGCTGTTCGCGACGTACGACATTCCGGATTTTTTCTGTGAACTGCTCAATCGCGGGGATATCCCGCCGCCCGACCTGAAACTGGTGCGTGACCGCCTGGCGCACTTCGACCTGGCGGAACTGCGGCGCAGGGCGGCCGCGGTGGAAGCGCAGTTCTACCGCCTTGGCATAACGTTTACCGTCTATTCCGACCGCGAGGCGATTGATCGCGTCCTGCCGTTTGATGTCATTCCGCGCGTGCTGACTGCCTTGGAATGGGACCATGTCGAACGCGGCGTGCAGCAGCGCGTGCGCGCCATCAACCTGTTCCTGCATGACATTTACCACGACCGGCATATCCTCAATGACGGTGTGGTGCCGCGCGATCTGGTGCTGGGAAACGCCAATTACTGTCAGGCCATGGTCGGGCTGGATGTGCCCGGCGGGGTTTACGTGCATATCAATGGCACCGACCTTGTGCGCGACCGCGATGGCCGCTTCCTGGTGCTGGAAGATAATGCCCGCACGCCCTCGGGCGTGTCATACGTGCTGGAAGACCGGCAGATGATGCTGCGTCTCATGCCCGATCTGGCGCGGGGGCTGAACATCCGCCCGGTGGACGAATACGGCCCCCGCCTGCACCGCGCGCTGGCGGAGGTCGCACCCATTGGCGTGGATAACCCGCAGGTGGTCCTGCTATCGCCCGGCATCTATAACGCCGCGTATTTCGAGCATGTGTTCCTTGCGCGTGAAATGGGCATCCCGCTGGTCGAGGGACGTGACCTGATGGTGGAGGACGGGCGTGTCTACATGCGCACCGTGGCCGGTCCCCGCCCGGTCCATTCCATCTACCGGCGGCTGAATGACGATTTCCTTGACCCGCAGGTGTTCAATCCCGACAGCATGCTGGGTGTGCCGGGACTGGTGGATGCCTACCGCAGGGGCAACGTGACGCTGGCCAACGCCATTGGCACGGGCGTTGCGGATGACAAGGCGGTCTATGCCTACATGCCACGCATCATCCGCTATTACCTGGATGAGGAGCCGATCCTGACCAACGTTGAAACCCATATCTGCGCCGAGCGTGAGGGGCTGGACTACACGCTGGCCAACATCGAACGGCTGGTGGTCAAGCCGGTGGGCGAATCCGGCGGCTACGGGCTGCTGATCGGTCCCCATGCGACACAGTCGGAACTGGATGAATTCCGTGCCCTGCTGCGCGCCAACCCGGCGAATTACATAAGCCAGCCGGTCATAAACCTGTCGGTTTCGCCCACGTTATGCCCCACCGGGGTTGAGGCACGGCATGTGGACCTGCGTCCCTTTGCCGTGACCGGGCGCGATACATGGGTGCTGCCCGGCGGTCTGTCGCGTGTGGCCCTGCGCAAGGGGTCGCTTGTGGTCAATTCATCGCAGGGTGGTGGGTCAAAGGATACATGGGTGCTGGCATCATGACACAGGTTTCGGTCTTTCCCGCCCCGGTCATGCCGGGGCTGCGCAACCTGCTTTCGCGCTATGCCGAAAGCACGATGTGGCTGTCGCGTTATATGGAGCGTATTGAAAACCTTGCCCGCCTGATCGAGGTGACCAGCACATCGGTTTCAGCCACCAACCTGGATGCGGGATGGGACAGCGTCATCCGCATCAACGCGGATGAAGGCCTGTTCTTCCAGCATCATGAAGCCGCGACCGAACGCAGTGTTGTGGCCTTTTACATCATTGATGCCAACAATCCGGACTCCATCGTGTCCATGGCCCGTTATGCGCGGGAGAATGCGCGGGTGCTGCGTCCCCTGATCTCGACCGAGATGTGGATGCATCTGAATGTCTTTACGCGCTGGGTCATGGAACTGGGACCCAATGATGTGGGCGCGGGCTATCTGTCCGGCCTGTGCACGCGACTGAAACAGGACTGCCAGACCCATTTTGGCATAACCGAGGGCACGCTGTACCGCGACCAGGCATGGCTGTTCTATATCCTTGGCAAGAACCTTGAACGCGCGGACCAGATCACACGGCTGATTGACATAAAATACCATACCCTGCTGCCCAGTGGCGTTGGTGTCGGTTCTGATATCGACATGAGCCAGTGGACATCCGTGCTGCGGTCGGCTGCGGCGTACCATGCCTTCCGTCGCGTCCTGCCTGAAGGGATGACGCCCGCCAATATCGTGGGTTTCCTGCTGAAGAATGACGGTTTTCCCCGTTCGCTGTCCACCAGCCTGCGCAGTGTCTATAGCGTGCTGGGGTCGCTGGCGGGTGAGTACCGCCTGCGGCACTGCGCCCCGATCATTGAACGGGTGGAGGAACTGCGCGTCACACTGGCTGAGCAGACGGTGGAAGACATCATCCTGCGGGGCCTGCATGAATACATGGACTGGATCCAGCGCGAATTGCGGCAGATCCAGAACGAAATCGCCCATGCCTTCTGGCCGCCTGCCGTATCGGTTCAGCCCATCGGGCCGGGGCGGATGGAACAGATTCAGGATTAGAAAAGGTAATGTATTGATCAAGAAGTAATAAAATTTCTTGGGTACCGCCTTTTTTCAAACAGGCGGCATGCCTTGAAGCTTTCTGAAAAAAGCTTCACCAAAAAACTTCTTTTGGATTTCCGGGATATCGCAGGACCGGACGACCCGGACACATTACGATTTCAGGAATGACTGGCTGGGGCGGGAGGGTTCGAACCTCCGCATGGCGGAATCAAAATCCGCTGCCTTACCACTTGGCTACGCCCCAATAAGTCCGGTAACCGTGCGATTCGCGCGATACGGTGATCTTCTAATGTCTAAAAGGCCGTCCCGTAAAGGGGGGGGATGGCCCGATCGGGTTTATTCAGGCCAAAGGTTCCAGCGGCAGGTCCACCAGCGGATCGGTGTCCGCATCATACCCGCCACCAGGCATGGGGGCCTGCGGTGCCGCCGGGGCCAGGCCGGTAAAGCGCGCGGCGCGATCCAGCGCCTGATCCAGCGCTGCCATGGTGGTGCCCATGTCCTGACTGTCATCCTTGTCCCATGCCCGCAGGGTCATGGTCCATACGCCCAGCAGGGCCTGCAGGCGCAGGCCACCGGCCAGGCCATTGGTTTCCATGCCCGCTGCATTGGCGATCCACTTCATGCTTTCCAGTGTGGCGCCCCCCAGCATGATGGCCAGTGGTGGGTCCATGGGCAGGGCACGCAGCACGCTGCGCACGCCTTCGCGGTACTGCTGGAACACGTCCAGGCGGCGCATGAGCATGTCGAACAGCTTTTCACGCACGCTGCCTTCGGATTCATCTTCCACCAGCGCAGCCTCATCCGCCAGCCGACCCAGTGTCAGCAGCAGCATCGCCTTGCACGGCGCACGCCTGCGCGCGGTCTCCAGACTCAGCCCGGCATCCCGCGCCGCGTCAACGACCGTCACGCGTCGCCAGCCGTGCGAAGCCGCACGTTCCAACGCTGAGCGGAGAAGGGTGGCGTCAAACAGGTCGTTATCCATGGAGGGCATAATCTTCCGGGTTAAGGGTATCGGTGGTGGGCACACGGCGCCACATGGTCATGAAACGGGTTGCGGGCCTGACAGTTCACGCGCCCGTTTTGCCCCCGCCTTCAGGGCGGCGGCAAGGGTTGCGGGCCATGCACCATCCGCCATCAGCACTTCCAGCGCCTTCTGCGTCGTGCCGTTGGGACTGGTCACGTTGCGACGCAGGGTGGCGGCGTCGATGCCGCTGTGCTGCATCAGCGCGCCCGCACCCGATACCGTCTGGCGTGCGATCAGACGGGCAAGGTCGGGCGGCAGGCCGTCGGCCACGCCCAGCTGTTCCAGCAGTTCCGCCAGCAGGAAGACATAGGCCGGTCCGCTGCCGGAAATGGATGTGACGATATCGATCTGGTCTTCATGCTCGACCCACGCCACTTCCCCCACCGCGCGCAGCAGGCGCGTGCACAGTTTGCGCTGTGCGGGTGTTGCGATGGGGGGCGCGTAGCAGACCGTCATGCCCTGCCCGATGGCGCTGGGCGTATTGGGCATGGTGCGGATCACGATGGGTGTGGGGCTGCCGGGTGGCAGGTGGGCCGCCAGCGCATCCGTCAGGTTTTTCACCGTGCGGCCCGCCAGCACCGATATGACCGGCGCATGCACGGTGAAGGGCGCGACCGCGGACATGACGGCGTCCACCTTCTGCGGTTTGGTGGCCAGTATGATCATGCCCGGCCGGAAATCGGCCGGGACATCATCAAGGCTACGGACAAGGTGGTGCGGGGCAGGCACGGATTCGCGGTGGCGATCGACGATGAAGGACGGGGCCAGCCCTTCCTTCAGCCAGCCATCCAGCATCGCACCGCCCATTTTGCCGCAACCAACCAGAAGCAGGGGGGGAAGGGTTTCGGGCATCAGGCCATCCCCACGCAGTCAAGCATCGCGGCTTCCAGCGCATCCGCCGGTTTCTTGCCGCCCCACAGCACGAACTGGAAGGCGGGGTAGAAACGTTCACATTCGGTCAGGGCGATGTCGATCATGTCTTCCAGGCTTTCCACCGATGCCCCGCGTGACCCGCGCAGCAGGACCGCATGGCGGAAGACCGGCGTGCCATGGTCGGGGTCCATGCTGAAATGGCCGATCCACAGCCGTTCGTTGGCCAGCGCAAGGAGTTCGAACAGGTTGCGCCGCTGGTCCGCGGGGACCTTGAGGTCAAACGTGCAGGTGAAATGCATGGCGTTCACTTCTTCCGACCAGCAGAAGAACAGGCCGTAATCGCACCATTTTCCCGGTGCTTCGGCCGCCATTTCCGAATCGTTGCGGCGTTCGAAATTCCAGTCATATCCGCCCACGATCCGTTCCATCAGATCGAGTGGATTCGTATTGCGTGGGATCGCTGTTTCAGTCAGAGCTGGCATGTGGCACTCCCCGAAGCCGTCGTGGAGGAAATCCGGGCATGCGCCGGATTCCGCGTATCTCTGCATCCGGTCCGTGGCCTGTTGCGGGGAATCAGGGCGCGGACCGTCCTGTTACACTATGGCCCACCGGCACGCGCTGCAAGCGTTGTGCTTACAGTCCCGGGCGCGTGGGCGCGGTCAGGCTGGCCTCCAGGTCGGAGACGCGTTCTTCCAGCCGGCTGATCCGGTTTTCCAGTTCGCCCTGCGCCAGGCGCGCACGGGTCGCGACTTCACGCACGACCTCGAATTCATCGCGGCGGACAAGGTTCAGGCTGCCCAGTGTTTCATCCACGCGGGCGCGTACGATCGCGCCGATTTCCTCACGCACACCAGCCAGCGCCGAGAACGCGCCACCGGCCACACCGGCTAGGTCATCAAAAATGCGGGGCCTGTCGGACATAGTGGGTACTCCATGACGTTCCGCGCCGCGTCCTGTGCCAGTCCACGCGCGAGATGAAAGCGGCCACTATAGACACATTGGCGGCTCAGGGCTATCCGCACGATTGCAGTGGCCGTGGCGACGCCGCAATATCGACTTCCATGCAACAGGGCGGGGTGCGCGACAGTGATCGTTATTAC
>NZ_VWPI01000139.1 GCF_015155755.1 Komagataeibacter sp. FXV3
CGGGATCGATACGGTCGTGGTGGACTGGCTGGGCAATGAAGGCAAGTGGCGTAACCTGCGCCATCACACGCCCACGCGCATCATCGCCCCCGAGGCACTGGACACGTGGCTTGAAACCCGTCCCGACATATCGGCCGTGATCCATCTGGGCGCGATCAGTGAGACGACGGCCACCGATGGTGACCTGGTATGGCGCACCAATGTGGATTTGTCCGAACGGCTGCTGTCATGGTGCGCGCATGAAGGGGTACGGTTCATCTATGCCTCCTCCGCCGCGACATACGGGGCGGCGGACAAAGCCGAGCAGTTCAGTGACGATCCCGCCCTGCTGGACCACCTGAAGCCGCTTAACCTGTATGGCTGGTCCAAGCAGGCATTCGACCGTTCGGTGCTGCGCCGGGTGGCGGGTGGGGCGATGTCCGGCCTGTCATGGGCGGGGTTGAAGTTCTTCAATGTCTACGGCCCCAATGAATACCACAAGGGACGCATGATCTCGGTGGTGAAGGTCAAGTATGACGAGGCCCGCGCCGGCCAGCCGCTGCGCCTGTTCCGTTCCGATGTGCCGGGACTGGCGGATGGGGCGCAGGCGCGCGACTTCATCTGGGTGGGGGATGTGGTCGATGTCATGCTGTGGCTGCTGGACCATGGCACCGTGTGCGGGCTGTTCAACTGCGGCACCGGGGTCGCGCGGAGCTATACCGACCTGGCCCATGCGGTATGCGATGCGGCGAACGTGCCGCGCCGGATCGAATTCATCGACATGCCTGATGCGCTGCGCGGGCAGTACCAGTCCTTTACCTGTGCCGACATGCGCAGGTTGCGGGCGGCAGGCTATGTCCGGCCCTTCACCACGCTGGAGGACGGGGTACGCCGTTACGTCCACGACTACCTTGCGGCCCCCGATCCCTATCTGTAACCGCCTGCCGCCGCCACAACCATGACAATGAAAGTGGGCCGATGCTGCCTGTCCTGATCTTCCCGCAGTTCGATCCGGTAATGGTCCATTTCGGGCCGTTCGCCATCCGCTGGTATGCCATGGCCTATATCGTGGCGCTTGTGGCGGGGTGGCGCATCGCGCGCCACCTTGTGGCGCTGGCCCCACGGGCCGCGACCACGCTGCAGGTGGATGACTTCCTGACATGGGCGACGCTGGGCGTGGTGCTGGGCGGGCGGCTGGGCTACATCCTGTTCTACCAGCCGGGTTTTTACCTGACCCACCCACTGGCGATCCTGCAGGTCTGGCGGGGTGGGAT
>NZ_VWPI01000014.1 GCF_015155755.1 Komagataeibacter sp. FXV3
AGTTGGAAAGCCCCAAGCGACCGGTTGAGTGATTTCTTTTTGGCCGTCGCCAGGATTGCGTCCAACGACTTCACGCGATCAAATTTCATCCACCCGGTTTCCCCCGTTTTGCCCCAGACCTGGCATTATACGCTTTCATGCGGAGCAGAACCTACGGATAAAATCGCCAAGCGCAAGCGCTGGAGGAGGGATGCGGCCATCCGTGCAGGGGCTGCCTCATTCCCACCTTTTCCATATCGCATCAGGCACGGCGTGGAAAATCCGCGTGACGGGGGCCAAGCCACCGATCCGGTATGACAGTTCGTGCGGGCCGCTGACGTTCCAGATCGGCATGTCCACCATCATGCCGGCCTGTCCCTTGTGTTCTGCAGGTTCAGGCACTGCGCGCCGATGCGGGTAAGGGCAGGGAGTATTTTCGCCAGCGTCATGCGGAACCGGGGACAGGCCATGTTCATCACGGCTGTCAGGCAGGTCACGGGGATGTACCGGACTGCGCGATGTCAACGTCCATGACATCCAGGCTACGTGGCGGCCCGGACACGTGCCACACCGTAATTTGTAATATCGGGTATGTTAGCTTATATATTGTGATATCGCAATAATATCTGTATCGTAAGAAATCTTGATGGAGGAAGTGCATGACAGGTTGGTTTCGGCGTGTATCGGCCATGGTCGTATCTGTCGCGGTTTCCTCCCCGGTGCTGGCTGCTGACCCGACACCTGTCCTGCAGGCGGAGCAGAGCGACGTCGCACAGCTTCCGGCAATGGGGGCACATTGGGTCTTTCCCTATACCAAGACGACGGCGATCACCATTTATGATGGGGATAACGGTCATGTTCTGGGCACGATCCCAGCAACCCCGCTGGCCAACAATGTCATTATGCCTGACCGGCGGCGCATTTACATAACCGAGACGTCATGGTCGCTTGTCGATCATGGGGACCGGCATGACATGCTGCAGCAGTTCGATGCCCGCACACTGGAACGCGTGCGCGAACTGGCGCTGCCGCCGCGCGCGCTGGTGGGGCGCAAGCAGCAGAATTTTGATGTTGATGCCAACGGGAAGTTCGGATTCATATTCGACCTCAGCCCGGCTTCCGCCGTCACGGTTGTCGACCTGTCCGCGTTCAGGGTGGTTCGCACGGTGGATATTCCCGGCTGCGCGCTGGTCTTTCCATGGCAGAGCGGTGGCTTTTCCAGCCTGTGTGGCGATGGATCATTGACCAACGTGGCGGTGGGAACGGATGGGAAAGCCAGCGTAACCCATTCCAAACCGTTTTTCAGCGCGGATGGCGACCCGGTCTATGAACAGAGCCTGGCGGAACGTGCAAAGGGTGATGCCTATTTCATTACCTATAGCGGCAAGGTCATGAAGGCGCATCTGGGTCCGCAACCGGTTATCGAACCAGCATGGTCAATCCAGCAGGCGGCAGGACAGCCTGCTGCCGGAACCGGGGTGCAGGAACTGGCATGGCGTCCGGGCGGGACGCAGCCGTTTGCCATGTCCTATTATAACCACCATCTGTTCGCCCTGATGCATACAGGCACATACTGGACCCACAAGACGGCGGGTACTGAAGTGTGGGAACTCGATACGCAGGCCCATCGTCTGGTGCGTCGCATCGACCTGCCGACGCCAGCCAAGGTGGTTGCGGTCAGTCAGGACCAGAAACCATTGCTGTATGCCAATGGAGAAAACGGAAACCTGATGGTCATCGACCTGCAGAGCGGGAAGGTGCTGCGTAATACCCACATCGACGCGGGCGCCATGACCGTCACGCCGCCGTAAGGCAATTCCTGTTCAATTCATATTGTTCCCATTGGTTTGGAAAATACTGGTCATGACTGAATCCTTTTTTGACAGGCTGGGCGAAAAGCTGACGCGGAAAATGGCGCAGGGAATCTCACGTCGCAGCATGATCGCCAAGGCGGGAAGTGCTGCGGTGGTGACGTCTTCCCTGCCACTTTTGCCCGTTCAGCGTGCACAGGCGGCACAGACGCAACCGGCTGCGGTTTCGGATTTTGATCGCCGTGCCCAGTCCACGGATCCGACAAAATGCGATTACTGGCGGCACTGCGCCATTGACGGGGTGTTGTGTGGATGTTGTGGCGGTGGTGTACATACCTGTCCACCCGGCACGCAGCCCTCTCCTGTATCGTGGATAGGCACCTGCCGTAACCCTGTTGATAACCGGTCTTACGTCATTGCCTATCGGGACTGCTGTGGGCGTACATTGTGCAATTCATCGCCGGATTGCCATTGTAATACGGAAGACAGGGAACTCCCGGTTTACCGACCCCAGGCTAATAATGACATCATCTGGTGTTTTGGGGGATCGTCCGCTGTGTATCACTGCTCGACAGCAGCACTGGTGGGGCAGGCGGAATAATTACGGAACTCTCGCATACAGGGAACAGGTGCAGGCTGTATTCATTCGACCTGTTCTTTAGTTGTGCCTGGATCAGATCAGGTCGCATGATCTCCTTGTCAGATGATGTGGTATTCGCTGTGACATGTGGTTTTTCCATGTGGCGTGCCCATCCTGTTTAATCAGGCATGCAAACCTTTCTGCCATTCAGGTCACTGTCTGGTTGTATCTGTAGGGCGACCTTAATCTATACGATAAATTACCTGACATGTTCAAAAAATTATATTTCTGTGAATAGGGAATAATTATAAAATGATGTTTAATATTTTAAGAAAAACTATTTTTTCTTGTGGTTTCCTGATGTGGGGTGGCACGACTTTCCATGCGCATGCCAGTACGCTGGAACAGGCGCAGCTTAAGGAATCACGGAATGCATTGGCAAACGAGGCATTCTATCAGGCTCCGCAAAATGGTAATGCCCCCACATATGCAGGCGCACTGATCCGTCAGGAACGGGCAACGGATTATATCCTTCCGCCGGGTGTACAGGCCTACCGCATTCTTTATCATTCGCTGGATGCCACGCGGCATGATGTCGTCTCGTCTGCTGTCGTGCTGGTGCCAGCCGGGCCAGCGCCGGCAGGTGGATGGCCGGTGGTGGCATGGGCGCATGGCACCAGTGGTGTTGCACGGCAATGCGCGCCATCGCTGATGAAGAACCTGTATTACGGTAACGAAGGGCTTTTTGATTTTCCTGCCCATGGCCTTGCTGTTGTCGCAACGGATTATCATGGGCTGGGAACGTCCGGTGCGCACCAGTACATGAACAAGCTGGCCCAAGGTTACGATGTCATCTATTCGGTTGCGGCCGCACGGTCGGCCGTGCCTGCTTTGGGCAGCAGGTGGGTTGCCGATGGGCACTCCCAGGGTGGAATGGCGTCATGGAGTGTCGGGGAAATGGAACATGATATTGCGGATCCCGGCTATCTGGGGACGGTATCGGTTTCTGGTACGATCAATATGCCGGATTTTGTTCATCCGCTGCCGGGGGAAGGGGGCGAAAGTTTTTATACCCCCATGGTGGCGTATGGTCTGCAGGCCCGTTATTCACAGTTTGATCCGCGTTTCATGCTGAATGATGCGGGCATGGCGCATTACGATGGGGCGGTCAGGCAGGGATGCTGGTATGTCGCCCATGCCCTGTATGATGGTCAGTCAATTGACAGCATTACCAAAAAAGGATGGCTGGATAACAGGTTCGTGCAGTCCATGTTTCATGAGGATGCAGTGGGTGGCCAGCAGTTGAAAGGACCGCTGCTGGTCATTACCGGTGGGGGCGATGTGACCGTACCACCAGAAGGCGTCAAGGCGACGGCGCGTGCGGCCTGTCACAATCACATTCCACTGTTTTTTACTGAATTGCCTGGTCTGGATCATGACCCGACCATGATCCAGTCTACTGCCATGCAGATTGCATGGATCAAGGACCGGTTTTCTGGCAAACCGGCGACTGAAAACTGCGAAAGCCTGAAATGATAACGTGATTCAGGCATGACGATGGGATCCCTGACAGAACACATTCTGTCAGGGGCTGTTTGAAAATCCTGCTTTTACGACATCCTGTAAATTATGAAGAATTTTTTGGTAAAGGTTTTATTTTTCACTAAGAAGATTTTTAATAAAAAAGCTTCACCAAAAAATTTTTTATAATTGCAGGATATTTTATGATCTGCCTTTTCAGGAAACCTTTAAGTTATTCTAAATAATTTTCAGATTTTTTATTCTGGATCAGGTATATCCACGACTGATAAGACACTCCTGCACCGCACGTTCGGCTGCATCTATTGCGGTATTGGTAAAGGCTGCGGCAGTGGAATCCGCATTGGCAATGGCGATCCGCCCATAAGGCTGCCGTCCGATAACATGGGGACGCAGGGCTGCGGGCATATACGGATCCCCCAGCGTGTCGTAAGTATAGGCATAGCCATGGGGCCAGCGGTTTACGGTTAGTCCGACAATATCCTGTTCATGATTGAAACCAAGGGGGCCGAACATGCGCTGAAGCTGGTCGCGGGTCTTTGCCTCGATTTCCGGGAAAGTCATGGCCAGCATTTCCTGCCGCCCCAGCCTGTTCTGTTCCTTGCGTGGATGGCCAGGGGCATTTGCATTGCGCAGCAGGTGGACCATGGTCGGGCGATCAGGGGAGGGATTGGTCGTGTATCCGCCAATATCCACCGGTTCATCCACCAGAAGGCGGGTATGGTAGGAACAGGGCGCATAAATGGATCGGGTGCCGCAACGGTGCAGTGCCTGTCCATTGCGCAGCAGGACACTGCTATACTGCATTGGAACCTTGGACGGGTATTTCAATGCATCTTTTTGTGCGTCAGGTAGGGATGGCACAATAAACGGAATGATATTGTTGAAGCATGCCATGATGACATTGTCAGCCATGACTGCGTGGCGTGTATCGGATGTATTGTCCGGTTTCTGGTACACTACCCTGACAGGTTTGTTATCATTCGGTTTACTCGGGTCGCCTGTATGTTCCACGCGCACGACCATGCTGTTCAGGCGGATACGTACTGCACCCGGCTGATCCAGCCGGGAGTAATTTCCCTGTGCCATGACAACGCTGGCTGCCGTTTGCGGGGGGCCAAAAAATGATGGCACCAACCGGCCAACCAGCAGCCGTGCAACAGTGGCATTGCCATCAGGAAAGTGGAAGACAGCCGATTCACGCACGGCGTCATGCGTGACCTCCATCCCATTGAAACCGGGCGCATCCGCCTTCATCGCATCATAAGCAGGGCAGGTATCCACGCGCATATTGTTGCGAAAGGCCTTGCCTGCAAAGAAACGGATGGCCCCGTCCGACATGTGGGCATAACGGCGCAGGAATGTTTCGTAACTGATCGTGCGCAGCAGGGCCTGACGGGCATCGGGCGTCAGGTCAGGCAGGTAATTGATGGTTTGCGTGTGCAGGCGCAAAAGGTCGGTCCGGGTTTCATCATCCAGCGGTGAGGCGCAGAAAAACCTGTCCCAGTTTTTTTCATGATAACCGGGAACCAGCTGATCCTTGCCGAAATTTTCCCGATCATAAAAAACAGCCGGTTCCAGTCCTTTCAGGCGGCTGGTCTTCAGGTAACTGGAATAGCTGTCCGGGCGGATGCCAAGGTCCAGCAGCAGGGATGTCGCTGTATAGCTGTAAGGGAAGGGGGTTTCGATACTCATCGTCCCGCCATAGCCCAGATATGTCTGTCCCTTGTACTGTAATGCGTTCCGTTTGGCATGGCCGCCAAAATCGTCATGGTTGTCCACGATCAGAATTCGCGCATCCGGCCCCATCGCACGCTGGTAGAACAATGCGGCCGACAGTCCGGATATACCGGCCCCCACGACAACCAGATCATAATGTTCACCCGTGTCGGTTGCCGTGACCTGTCCGGCAAACAGTCCGTCGCGTGCCGCATGGGCAACTTCGAAAGAGCCGGGATACTGCCCGCGCAGGCCGGTCCGTAGCGGTGGGTAGGATGCAGCTGTCGCGTCCGGGGAAACCGGGATGGATGGAGCCGCCTGCGCGGGGGATGGCATGGCGTTGGCCATGATCGGCAGGATCACGCCCTGTATCACGTTGCGGCGTGTTATCCGGGGCGTATCGGCTGGAGATTTATCGCTCATTCCAGGTCCATGCGTGTGGGTTGCATTTTATGCGCATAACACGTTCCTTTTCCGGAACAAACTGGAATTGCGCTGCTCATGTTTACGGTTTTCCAACCGAAAACGTGCCGTTTTTAAATCGGAACGAAAGGGCATGGTCATGATCGTCAATTAAGATTATTTTGCCAAATCATTTCATTCCGACTTCAAAAGGTCTTGTTCCGGATGTCAGGGAAAACAACGATTTCCACGCCCGCGGTTACGCGTCGTGATTTTATCAATGGTGTATTGGTCAGTACCGCGATCGGCACGATGGCAGGACGGGCGCAGGCAGAGGACGCCGCAGCCATTGCCCCGCCGGCACGGACCGGCATGCGTGGCAGCCACCCCGGGGCGTTCGAGGCAGCACATGCCCTGCGTGACGGCACCGTTCCAGCCCATAAGATCCAGAAGACGGGCGAGGTCTATGACCTTGTTGTCGTTGGCGGGGGGCTGAGCGGTCTTTCGGCGGCCCATTTCTTTCGCAAATATGCGGGAGCAGACAAAAAAATCCTTATCATCGATAATCATGATGATTTCGGCGGGCATGCCAAGCGGAACGAATTCAGTGTTGATGGTGCCCGGATGGTGCTCAATGGTGGTACGCTGGAGGTCGAATCTCCCGAACGCTACAATCAGTGGGCACGAATGATCCTGGATGACATCGGTGTCGATCTTGATCGTTACCTGAAGGAAAATGCGCCTAACGAGTCCCTCTATTCCAGCCATGGCATGGGACCGGGCCTGTTTTTCGATCAGGAAACATGGCATGCCGATACCCTGGTGCGCAGTGCTGCCGGCACGGAAAACTGTCTCAATGCCCATGCCCTGCAACATGCCCCACTCAGCAACAGGGCACGCGCGGACCTCATGCGCCTGCTTTCGTCACGGCAGCCGGATTACCTGCATGGCCGCTCGGTTGCGGAAAAGAAGAAATTCCTCGCCAGTATTTCGTACCCGGATTACCTCCAAAACTGGGCAAAGGTGGACCCGTCCGTCCTGTGGTTTTTCCGCAAGGCGGGCAGTGGCGTTTTCTGTGTTGGGTCGGATGCGCTGCCAGCGCTGTTCGCCTGGACAATGGGTCTGCCGGGATTTTCGGGTCTGGGTCTGGGGGACGTGCCGGAGGGGCTTCTGGCCGACCTGCCTGGTGGCCAGCATGGGCGGCAGAAGGAAAGCGGGCATAGCGTCCACTTCCCCGATGGCAATGCAACCCTCGCCCGCCTGCTGGTTGCCTCCCTCATCCCTGCGTCAACAAAGGCGCGCACGCAGGAAGACATGGCGACGGCCACATTCGATTATGGGGCGCTGGATCGGGCCAGATCCAATGTACGCCTGCGACTGGGCAGCATGGTGATGAATGTCGCCCATGACGGCGCCCCGGATCAGGCACAGCACGTATCAGTCCTGTATGCCCCGGCGGGGGAGGCTTCCCCCACGCACTATCACCAGGTGCAGGCCCGGCAGGTGGTCATGGCGTGCTGGAACATGTTCATTCCCTATCTGGTGCCAACACTGCCCGAGACCCAGAAGAAGGCGCTGGCCTATGGTGTCAAGGGACCGATTGTTTATGTAAATGTGGCATTGCGTAACTGGCGGGCATTTGAAAAACTGGGGGTAAGTGAAATCCGTTGTCCGGGAATGTATTTTGATGAGGTCTCGCTTGCTGAACCCACGGCCCTTGGCGAGCTTGCCCTGCCATCCGATCCCGACCGTCCCATTGTCATCCGCATGATCAAGACGTTCAGCGTGCCGGGCTTGCCAAAGCGGGAACAGTACCGCGCCGCGCGCGGTATGCTGCTGGGCATTTCATTCGAGACGTTTGAACACGAAATCCGCAACCAGTTGCAGCGCGTGCTGGGTGCGGGGGGATTTGACGCCACCCGTGATATCGCCGCCATAACCGTCAACCGCTGGCCGCATGGTTATGCCTATACCTATAACAGCCTGTATGACCCTGCCGAATGGGTGTTTACGGAGACGGAAACACGCCCCTGCGTGGTGGGCAGGCAGCTATTCGGGCGCATTGCAATCGCCAATTCGGATGCAGCGGCCAGTCCCCATACCGACGCCGCCTTTCTTGAAGCCCATCGTGCCGTGACGGAACTGCTGGATGCAGGCCAGTATCCGTTTGTTCCGACCGTTCCCGGCAATGCGGCTGGTACACATACCAACGAAGGAAAAATGTAAGTCATGACACGCGACAACCTGATTTCCGCGCACGCCCACCAGATGTATTGTAATGGGCAGTGGGTTACGCCAGACGGGCGGGAACAGATGGATGTCATCAATCCCGCGACGGAGCAGCCCTGTGCCCGGATCACACTGGGCAATGCCCGGGATACGGAACGCGCGATCAAGGCCGCCCGCGCGGCTTTCCCCGCATGGTCCATGTCTGACCGCGCCACCCGCCTGGCAGCGCTGGAACGGATCGTGGAGATTTACAAAAGGCGCATGAAGGAAATGGCCCATGCCATTTCACTGGAAATGGGCAGCCCCCTGACCCGTGCGTATGACAGTCAGGCCTGGGCGGGGATGGCGCATCTGGAAGAAATGGTGACGGTGCTGCGTGACTTCCCGTTTGAGGAACGGCGCGATGATATGCTGATCGTCCATGAAGCGGTAGGCGTTACCGGCCTGATTACGCCGTGGAACTGGCCGATGAACCAGATTGCCTGCAAGGTTGCGCCAGCACTTGCTGCGGGCTGTACCATTATCCTCAAACCCAGCGAAGTTGCCCCTCTCAGTGCCCTGCTGTTTACCGAAATCCTTCATGAAGCTGGTCTGCCACCGGGTGTGTACAATATGCTGAACGGCACAGGCCCCGAAGTGGGGGAGACCATGGCCCGTTCTCCGCTGGTCGACATGGTGTCCATTACCGGGTCCACCCGTGCCGGTGCGGCGGTAGCGCGTCTGGCCGCGGATACGGTCAAGCGCGTCCATCAGGAACTTGGTGGAAAATCGCCCAATATCATCTTGCCGGACGCCGATCTGGAACAGGCTGTGGCGCAGGGTGTGCGTAAATGCTTCAGCAATTCGGGCCAGTCCTGCGATGCGCCAACCCGTATGCTGGTTCCCGCGGCCCGGATGGAAGAAGCGCTGGATATCGCCCGTCAGACGGCTGCCACCATTCGGGTGGGGGACCCGGCGGACCCGGAAATTGATCTTGGCCCGGTTGTCAGCCATCTTCAGTTTGATCGTATCCAGACCCTGATCCACAAGGGGATGGATGAAGGGGCCACGCTGGTCTGTGGTGGACCGGGTCGCCCGGAAGGGCTGACGCGTGGGTATTATGTGCGCCCGACCGTCTTTGGTCATGTGACAACAGACATGGCGATTGCGCAGGAAGAAGTTTTCGGGCCGGTTCTGGTCATAATGGCTTATGATAACGACGAACACGCCATCCAGATCGCCAATGACACGCCGTATGGCCTTGCGGCGTATATCCAGTCAGGCGATCTGTCCCATGCCCGGCATGTGGCCCGTTTCCTGCGGGCGGGTAACGTGAATATCAACGGTGCCCCATGGACTGTTGCAGCGCCATTTGGCGGATATGGACAATCTGGTAACGGGCGGGAATGCAGTGTGTATGGCCTGCGTGATTTCATGGAAATCAAGGCAATCCTTGGATATTGGACGGCATCATAAACGCAGTTAAGGCATTCAGGCTGACCTGCACGCGTCTTTATCCATAGTGGAGAGGGCGCGTTGGGGCGGTCAGCATGTCATTAGTGTCGCCATTGAAATCCGGAAAATCGATTGTATCAGTTGTTGCGATATTTTTCCCCGGCAACCGGATTGCCTTGGTGATGGACAGACCCGTCATGTGTAGACCAATGAATATCCGGGGTTTTGACGGCTGTTGAATAAATAAAATAAAAGTTTTTGGGTGCCGACTTTTTTCAAAAAGGCGGCATTTTTGAGATTTTTTTGAAAAAAGCTTCATCAAACAATTTTTCTAATTTGCGGACTATTTCAAATAGCCTTCTGGAAAAATCTGATCGAAGTTTTTAAAAGAGAAATTAATCTTACCTAAATATCCTGCCGTGCTGTCACATCGTTCCTGTGGAGATGTTTATCAATGCATAGCTGTAGGTGGTTTGCAGTTCATGTTCAGGTACTGCTTTCATGTTTAATAATCGTAGCCGGAAATGAAGCGAACGGTGCATTTGCGCAGACTATCCCGGACATATACGATCTGCGGCGCATGGGTGCCAGACTGGATGGTTCCGTCAATGATGAACCACGGATCATCTCTGTCTATAATGCGGTTCCGGACAATGCCACCCTGATTCTGCCATGCGGAAAATGGCCGGGAATGCGCAATAAATCCGGATATCCCTGGGCACCCCATGCCGTTGGAAAAACTGTAACGTGGGAGGATATATGCGGTCTTTCCTTTGGGAATACAACGCAGCCACTCGATCTCGCGCTGGGAGATGGTGATCTGTATATCCGTAATCTTGCAGGTGGGCGCTGGTTCCGGCGTACGGATTTCAGTGGCGGCAGTGAACATCCGACCGTCAGTATAGGATATTCGAATTATAGTGCGGATAACCGCTGGGCCTGGGGCAACGTATTTCCCGATAAACCTAATCTGGAAGTATATACCATAAACGGGGCACATGATCCTGCCAACAGGGATGTCAATGGATCGGTTGTCGGTATAAACGATGTCATGGATTCCTATGGGAATAATACGTGGTCAACACAGGATCAGGGCATAAAAATAAAAGCCAACAAGTATGGACAAAGCAGTACATGGGCCATTGTTTCCGAACTGAATGACTATACCGGCCTGCCGCCGCAATCATGGGCGCAGACCAATGAACTGGATATCAATGCAAACGGGGCGGATGCTGAGGAAAGTCTTTATGATCCCAAACAGTCAAACAGAAAACTGCTCTACCTGTCTGCGGGACCGCATGGTTTTGATCAATACGTTCCTGGCAAGGACTATGATGTCGGAAACAGGGTCGTTAATATGGATCGAGTTGGAATACCGGCCATATATATATGTACCAGATCGGGAAAAGCCGGATTTCAGAAATTGGCATTCCCGGATCGTATCCATGATTACATTACTGATGGAACAGTCACATGGATGCGTGGCGCAGATTACAGGGTAGGAATCGGGGTCGGGATATGGGCCAATCGGGATAATAATGACCCGAATGTTTCATTCAATACGTTCCTTTCAGGTAATATTGTAGTGCGAAACGCATTTATTGATACGACACAGATATCCCTGACAGAACGCAATAGTGCAGCCATTCGCCTTGCAGCCAATCAGATCATTGATTTTTCTGCAGAAGGTACAAATAGCAGCAAAAATCAACATACGCTGCAGTTCTCAAATTATATGGGACATGACCTGTTGGCGTATCAGGTAAAAGGTGCAACAACATTCAGCGTGGATGATAATGGGAATATATGGACCGGGGGAACCCTGACGTCAGGAAATGGGTTGCGCCTTGCATCCATGACGCGTCAGCAGATCCTGAATATCCGGGATCCGCAGGAAGGAATGGAAATCAATAATAGCGACGATCATGTTCCGGTCATTTTTGAAAACGGACACTGGTATCCTATCGCGCTTGGTAAGGCTATTGAATAAAAGGGATAACATCTGACCGTTGATTTATAATGATTCCAGATACTTTGAGTATTCAGACATCAGATTATATTTTGATGAGAATATACCAACACCTCCACAGAAATGGGCTAGCCCGCGCGGCTCTATGGCATTAAAATCGCTGTCGGGAAAATTAATAATATATGCCGGAAGATCCGTCAGGTTGAAACGGCCAATCTTTTTCAATGCGTAATTGAAACACGGTTGGTCATAAGCTTTCAGGTCATGTCCCCATTTCCTGTAGGCTGCATGACATATTCTCAGGGTTGTCTGAAACAGGGATGTCACCGATTGGATATTATTGAAACAGAAAATGCCGGAATTTACAAATAATGTATTCCGGTCATTAACATGTGGATCGGTGCAAATGAATGCCTTTCCAAACCAGATGTCCTGTCCTTCTTTGCCCTGTTCCGTATTAACCAGAATGCTGTCGTTCAACAGGGTTTTTACAACAAGAGATTTAAGTGACGCATTACATATAACGTCAATATCGGAATAGATAACCGGTTGATAGGAAGAAAGGCTATCCAATCGTGTGATCGTGAACCGTGCGTACAGATATTCCATTTTTGACAGGAAATGTGCCGGTATCACTTTTTTCTTGATGATGAACGTGGTGGCTTCAATTACCTCATCAATATCGAGGTCGGTTATGATAATGAATGTAAAATTTACCCCCGATCGTTTCATGATGGAGTGCGCGCATAGTATAAACATATCCAGGAATTCACGTTTCCCGAATATGGAGAAATATATCGCAGGATTCAGGGCTGTTATCTGTTCAATACTTATATTATCATACAAAATAGTATTGTCACGGAATGATATATGTGCATTCTGTTCAAGGCTAAAGCTTATGTCAGCATACCGGACATGAAATTTTTCCAGCATGCATTCTGTCGCATTAAAAAACTGTCCTAGCGATCTGGAATAAAAACCATTTTCCATCATGGCTTTTAGGAAAACAAATCCATCATATGGCAGAAGGAAGAATTTTTCCCAATTTTCCCGATTATGTTTCAGGTCCACCGTCCCATTGGGGTCGGATGATATGTAGGTAGGGCCATTGGAAAGAAAAATGAATTGTCCTTCCTTATGGATCTGAAGATAGGACATGTCCCGGGAAGCCGTAAAAATACGTCCCTTTTTTATGTAGAGACATACTTCTTCTTGCTGTAATTTCAGGCAGGAATGATGGGAATCAAACAAAAGCGGAATGAAGCACGACTGAATAGATGTAGCCTGCACATGCCCTTCTATTGATACAGATAATATATGTCCATGGAAATCCATCAACAAATATATATCAGAAGATGCCTTGTCTTCTTGAAATATTATGTCGGATTGAGTGGACAGGGTCATGGGGTTTCCGATAACAGGCCGGATAGCGTATCAACCGAAAAAATTATATTTTTCGTTTTCTTTAGGAAACGCAAAGCGGACAGATCCTCGATATCATTCAGATCAGCATATCGGAAACCTTCGAGGATCTTTTCATCGTCAAAACCTGACGTATCCATATCTGGATACCCGCGCTGGAGTTTCCTGATCCATTCATTGCGACTTTTGGTATAATAATGATTGATCTGGCATTCATCATAGATCGGAATATGACTGACGATACCTGCCTTTTCCCACTCGGGTTCCTTGTGGTGGACATTAACGGTCCGGCCATCAATCTCGAAGACATGGGGATTGATGCAATGCTTTGTCCTGGCGGGATTAAGTATTGTCTTTACGTGGCGTGCGTTGAAAAAACGTTCATCTGATCGTTTGGTAAAGGATTCAATCACCAGACCTTTCGGTGGAGTGATATGCCCCGAGGATCCAAACATGGCCCAGTTCAGGACCAGTGCATCATAATTGATATATTTTTGAAGAAAGCTGTTGATGTTGTCATCGTTCTTGGGGACAATAAATTCATCAGAGTCGATAAAGGCGATCCACCTGAATTCATCGCGATATGTTGAAATGCATGAATTGTAGGCGTCTATTTGGTAGAAATATTCACTATTTTCCCATTTGTGGTATCTTGTATCGATAAATCGCGAAATTCTTTCGATTTCATTTCGTGTTTTATCTGTCGAATTGTTATCGAATATGATGATTGTATCAAATCCAAGGCTTTTATGGTAACATATCCACTCTTTGATGCGGTATTCTTCATTTTTTACAATCATGCATACTGCGGATTTAAAGGGATACATTTTCCAAGGCCTGATAGATTTTACTAAAGTACGAGCATCCTACAGAATAATATTTTACAATCGGTAAAGATCACGACGACCTGCATAAGCTTGTCGAAAGAGGGCAGGATCAGAAAATCCCATATTTTATTCACGAATTCAGAGCGATATCCATGGTTTTGGCTTGATGCAGAGTGAAAGGCACATAGGGAATGAATACACTCCATATTTTAGGATATGCTGAATAATATTGGCCATAATGGGTATTTATTAATTTAATGGACTATTTTTTTATATTTTCAAGGAACGTGAAAAGACGTGGATTATCCGCATGGGCCACATTGAACCGGAACCATTGTGAAGGCTGTTCATCCGGGCGGAACAGGTGACCGGGGGCAAGCATGATGTCATATGAGCACGCGCGTTCGGCCACGGCGCGCACGTCCGTGTCCTCCCGAAACCGTGCCCATGCGAACATACCGCCTGCAGGCGTGAAATAAAGCTGCATTCCCACCTGTTCCAGGCGGGCGCAGACCCGTGCCTGTGCCCGCGTAAGGCTTTCACGCAGATGTGCTAGATGGGGATGGTATAACCCGCTGCTGACGATAGTATGGACAATTTCCTCGTTCAGGGAGGCTGTGGTCAGGTTGCTGGCCATTTTCTGGCGCAGGATACGCTGTGCAATGTCCGGGTCACATGCGACATAGCCCACGCGCAGTCCCGGTCCTATGGTTTTGGAAAAACTGCCGATATGTATGACCGTTTTCAGGCCGCCCAGTTGTGAAAGCGTCTGTTGTCCGTTGGGCGCAAGGTCAAGGAATATGTCATCCTCAATCACCGTTACGTTATTCTGTCTGGCAATACGCAGGACATCGCGCATGTTCTGCACCGTGCTGCAGGTGCCGGTGGGGTTGTGCAGGATGGATGTGGTGATGAACAGACGCGGCTGGTACTGGCGTATGATCCGTTCAAGCTGTTCGGGGCAGGGACCATCACGCAGGCGTGGAATGCTGGCGATCTGCAACCCCAGTGCCTGTAATGCCGGATAGAGGTTGCAGTAACCCGGATCTTCCACCAGAATCGTATCGCCCCGCGTCGAAAGGCAGCGGACCGCCAGTTCCAGCGCCTGGCTGGCCCCATGTGTCAGGATGATGCTGCTTTCGTCGCACCTGATGTCCCGACGCGCCAGCATCTGCCGGATGTTGTGCCGCAACCCGGCATGGCCGTAGGGATTGCCATATTCCAGCATACCTGCCAGTTTCTGTGTGGAGAGTCCCGTCAGCGCACGCTGGGCCGCCGATGTGAACAGCATGTCGGACGGAAGCCAGCCACATCCAGCCTTGATGACCGGGGCCTCGTCCTCATATGCATGCTGGAGCAGCCACATCGAATCAATCGACCGCTGTAGCAGCGGCGTCTCGGGCGCAGGTCCGGTGATGAAATATCCCCGGGTGCCCCGGCTTTCCAGCAGTCCCGCAGATGCCAGACGCAGATAGGTATTGGCGATCGTAATGGTGCTGACCCCGCATTGTCGTGCCATGCGCCGGATGGAAGGCAGGCGTTCCCCCCGACGCAGCACACCGCTGCGGATACGGTCTTCGATATCCTGCCCGATCTGGCTGACCAGAGGCGTGGCGCTGCGCCGGTCCGGACTGGGAAAAGAAGAAGAAGTCATGGAGGATGTGTTCCCAATCAGTACAGTTTCACGATGTGTCCGCTGATTGTACATATACAGGGCGTTGGTGGGGCATTACGTTTATGGAATGAATCGTCTCCGCACCAGGGATTGGGGACGCATTTCGGTAACAGGATTTGTAACATGGCTCAGGATTCAGAAAAAGCGGACCTTCTCCGTAACGAGCGTGAAGGGGTTTATTGGCAACCTTTTACCGCCAACCGTCAGTTGCGCGCCAATATGGAACCCCGCACGCTGGTCAGTGCCAAGGGGGCATATTACACCACCAGCGAAGGTAACAAGGTATTTGATACCCTGTCGGGCCTGTGGTGCACCCCGCTGGGACACGCCCATCCGCGTATTGTCGAAGCCGTGCGCAAACAGGCCGAGACACTGGATTTCGCGCCCTGTTTCCAGTTGACCCATCCTGGCGCCATTTCGCTGGCTGAGCGGATTGCCGACCTCGCGCCGCAGGGCATGAATCATGTCTTTTTCGCCAATTCCGGTTCTGAAGCGGTGGATACGGCACTGAAGGTTGCGCTGGGCTATCACCGGATCAAGGGGGCGGGCAACCGTTTCCGCATGATCGGCCGCGAACGTGGATATCACGGTGTGGGCTTTGGTGGCATGTCCGTGGGTGGCATCGTGTCCAACCGCAAGATGTTTGCCGCAGGCATGATGCCGGGCGTCGATCACCTGCGCCATACCTATGAACCCCAGCATATGGCCTTTACCCGGGGGCAGCCGACATGGGGCACGCATCGGGCGGAAGACCTGGTCCGGCTGGTGACCCTGCATGATGCCTCCACCATTGCGGCGGTCATTGTCGAACCGGTGCAGGGATCAACGGGCGTGATCGTGCCGCCGGTCGGCTACCTGCAACGCCTGCGCGAAATCTGCACGGCCAATGGTATCCTGCTGATTTTTGATGAAGTCATTACCGGATTTGGCCGCATGGGCGAAAATTTCGGCGCCCAGCGTTTTGGCGTGACGCCGGATATCATCACCTTTGCCAAGGCCGTAACCAACGGTATCGTGCCGATGGGTGGCGTGATCGTTACCGACGAAATCTACAATACATTCATGACCGGCCCGGAAAACGCCATCGAGTTCTGTCATGGCTACACCTATTCCGGTCATCCCATGGCGGCAGCCGTGGGCCATGTCGTGCTGGATGTCATGCGCGAAGAAGGCCTGCTTGCCCGCGTGCGTGAACTTGAACCCGTGCTGGAGGACGCCATCCATAGCCTGAAGGATCTGGATGTCATTGCCGATATCCGTAATATCGGGCTGACGGCAGGCATTGACTTCAAGCCGGCGGAAGGCAAGCCCGGTGCGCGAGGGCTGGCACTGTTTGAAGCGGGCCTGCGCAACGGACTGCTGCTGCGCTGCACGGGTGATACGGTGTCGTTCGGACCGCCGTTCATCTCTACCGCGCAGGAACTGCGTGATATGGTTTCGACACTGCGTAAGCTCATTACCCAGGTGGGTTGAGTAACTGCTTTCAGATAGGAAAAGGAAAATATTATGCCTTTGCTGCATTTTCACGTTGTAAAGGGCCAGCGGAACCCGGCCGAACTGCGCGGCCTGCTGGACGCGGCGCACGATGCCATGCTGGAAGCCTTCAAGGTGCCGGCCCGTGATCGCTACCAGCTGGTATCCGAGCATGAACCGACCCATATGGTGATCGAGGACACGGGGCTGGATATTCCCCGCACCCCCAAGGTCGTGCTACTGCAGGTCGTTTCCCGCCCGCGTGGCAAGGAACAGATTGCCGCGTTCTACAAACTGCTGGCGGAAACACTGCAGGCCCGCTGTGGCCTGGCGTCATCCGACCTAATGGTCTCCATTATCGAAAATCAGGATGAACACTGGAGCTTTGGCCTTGGCCGGGCACAGTTCCTGACCGGTGAGCTGCCGCTGCCGGGCGCACCTGCGTAATATGGATACAGCCGGGCCTCATAACGCCCGGCTGTTTTCTTATTTATTTCTAATATTTGGTTTTTATTTTAGATATATACGAATGTATTTTTTAAATTATTAATACATGTGACATTTATTTTATATATTTTGATACAGCCAGAAATATTTTGTGGTCGTATGCAAAGAGCTAATGTACTTATATGATTTTTTAATTGTTAGATATAATTATTATTTTATTATGTATTTTTAAATATTTATGCAGTGCATGATTTATACGATAAAGAAATACAGTGTAATAAATATGGTATAATATAACATATTTATTGTTGCATGCAGATTGATATCGGGAAGTCAATCACTTGCAGCTCTCAATGATTTTTTATGGCAATTATGTGTTGCTTATTTGGCACGCAATTCAACTGGATGCATCCCTCATGCGGAATGGGGCCGACGGCGTATGATTAAAGACGTTCTGGTTGTTCCAGGGGTGTTGTGACCTGATTGAATTTGCACACTATAGTATTGATTTTAAATATATTTCAATTTGAGTTTCTTTTTTTTTGATCGAACTGATGCGTGGGCACGGGGCGCCATGGTCATATGGCCACTATAGGTGTGTTTTTTGTGCCACATACATCGCTGCACTTTCGAAATTGTAATGGATGAGAAAGATTGCTCCTATGCAACGTAGCTTGTTCCGAATAGGAATTGATCATTGATCAAAGTCTGAGTTTTGGACGCGTGGGAGAGCAAGTGGATGTGGATGCTGAGACCAAGGTACATATCTTTACTCTTGACATCATCAGCGCTGATTTTCGGCGGTGACCATTCTGCCCGGGCACAATCCGTATCATCTTCTTCTGATACGGGCTCTTCCACGGTAACGCCGGCACATCACCCAATCCGGGGATCCATGGGCGGGGCAAGGCAGGTCCATGTCATTAACAACAGTAATGCACGCGTGACTGCTGGCAGGCCGGAAGTCCTGACGGTCAGCCATACCCGTCGCGCCATTTCGCATAACAGTGAAAACGTGATCGGGAAGAAGGAACTGGCACAGCAGGTGCCGGGCCAGAACGTGCTGAAGGCCGTCGGCCAGCTGCCCGGTGTCAGCTACAGTTCCACTGATCCGCTGGGTATTGATACCTGGGGCGCCAGCGTTTACATGCGCGGTTTCTTCATGAACCAGCTGGGTGTGACGCTTGATGGCGTGCCGCTGAACGATCAGACCTATACCTCGACCAATGGCCTGAATATTGCGAATGCGTGGATATCCGACGATATCAGCCGGGTCAGCGTTTCGCAGGGGGCCGGGGCAGTCGACCTTCCATCCAACACCAACCTTGGCGGCACGATGCAGTTCTTTACTGCTGACCCCAAGGAAAAAGCCGGTGCTACCGTTTCGCAGGGCTTTGGTAGCTATGCGATGAAGCGTACCTATGTCCGGGTGGACAGCGGCAAGCTGAACAAGACCGGAACCCGTTTCTATGTGGCGTATTCGCGCGATTTCGAAAAGAAATATGACGCAGTCAGCCCTGATTTCATGCAGCAAGTGAATGCCAAGCTTGTCCAGCCGATTGGCGAAGACAGCAAGATGACGGCGTTCTTCAACTGGAACAACGCCGAAGTCTATGGTTATATGGACAAGTCACTGGGTGAACTGAAGAAGTTCGGCTGGCGTCAGGAACTGCTTTATCCCAATTATGCAGCTGCTTATAATATTTCCAAAAATTATTTAGCCAATGGCAGCCTGCCATCAGGGTGGGGGAACCTCGATGGTCTTTACACCGATCTGTATGATGCAGGGCAGTCCACGCAGGATTATATCGGCGGCATCAATTTTGACCTGAAGCTTGCGCATAATCTGCGCTGGAAAACGACGTTGTATGCGCATCGTGACCTTTCCAATGCGACATATAGCGCCCCAGGCACCGTTTCGGCCGGGACCGGGGCGCCGATTTCGGAACAGGTCTGGATGAACCGCGAAATGCGCGAGGGCTTCAATACCTATTTTGAATACAAGATCGGCAATCACACCATCAACACGGGTGCGTGGTATGAGAATAATTCCAACAGCGCCCTGACTGATTACTTTAACGAACCCTTGCTGGGGCATGGTGCGCCGCTGTCCACGACCGGGCCTTACACGACATATGGTCAGGCATTCGGAACCGGCTGGGCATACAAGTGGAGCACCAACACGTTTCAGTATCATGTCATGGACACGTGGCGTATCCTGCCCAACTTCACTGCGACCTATGGTTTCAAGTCCATGCTGCAGACCACGGCTGGGGGGAATTATGCCTATGATCCGACCGGAAATTATTCCACTCTGAACAACCCTGGTCCCACGGGTTCGATGACATCCGCCGCAGCCTTCCTGCCTGCGGTCAACCTGGACTGGCGCTTCCTGCCGGGTCATGAACTGTATTTCGATTTTGCAGAAAACATGCGCCCCTACAGCGCATCCCCTTATGCCAGCGCGAATGAGCCGGGGCCGTGGATGGTCCAGACACAGTCGCAGTTCAACCAGCTAAAGAAGACGCTGACCCCGGAACGCGATTTCACATATGTGCTGGGTTATCGTTATTCGTCACGTCTGCTGACAGCCGGGATCGATGGATATCACTCAGACAATTATAATCGCCTGATTTCTGCTGCCAGCGGTATCGGTGGTTCTGATCAGTCGGCTTCCTTCATCAATTCCAAGCATGCCACACAGTGGGGCATGGATGCGATACTGACCGTTACCCCGGTCAAGGGTCTGGCGATTACAAACTCCGTCAGTTACAACCACTTTGCCTATGCGGCGGATGTGCCGATCTGTCTGGATAGCGCAACCACCGGTTGTCATAACCTGCGTGGCAAGAAGATGGATGGATATCCTTCGGTCATGTATAAGGCAAACCTGTCCTATACCTGGCATCAGGCTTCTGCTTACCTGGATGTGAACTACTACTCCAAACGACAGTATTCGCTGCTGAACGATACCCACGTGCCCGCATACTGGCTGGCAAATCTGGGGGCGAGCTATCATTTTGGCAAGGTTGGTTTCCTGCATAACGTGACGGCCAGCTTTACTGTCTACAACCTGTTCAACGCCAAGTACATCGCCATGATGGGTGAAAACGGCTTCCCGGCAAGCGGGGACATGCAGTCCATCGAACGTGGCGCAGTACGTGAATACTTTGGCACGATCAAGGCTGAATACTGATATTTGACCTGACAGGCTACAGCGGGGCCGGATAATGGAAGAATGTGGAATATATTGATCTTTCCCGGCTGTCTGTTCGCTGTTGTAAAAGGATAGCTAGGGCGATGACATGTTTTTCCAGATCCAGGTACCTGCTGCTGGCCAGCGTTGTCGGGATGGGGGTATCGATGGGGGGCATGGCAAAAGCCATCCCGCCCGTTCTTCAGCCGGAACAGAGCGACGTAGCCAGTCTTCCCCCGATGGGCGACCACTCGGTGCTGGTTGCCACGGGGGAGCAGTCCTTTACCCTGTATGATGGGGACAAGGGGCGGATACTTGGCACGCTTCCTGCCGATATGGTTGATAACATCGCGATCGCCCCGGACCGTAAGGATATTTACGTAGCCGTAACCATGTGGAGCCGGGGTGACCACGGCACGCGGGAAGATTTCCTGCGCGACTATGACGCCCATACCCTTGACCTGACACATGAAATCGAACTGCCGCCCCGTGGCCTTGCAGTCTTCAAGCAGCAGAATCTGGAACTCAGTCAGGATGGCCACTGGGCCTTTGTATTCGACATGAGTCCTGCGACCGGCGTCACCGTGGTCGACCTGCATGAACACAAGGCCGCCCGTACGGTGGATATTCCCGGCTGCGCACTTGTTTTCCCATGGGCGCATGACGGTTTTTCGACCATCTGCGGTGATGGATCCCTGACCAACGTGGCGCTGGCAGGAAGTAATGTGAACGTCACCCACAGCAAACCATTCTTCGATGCCAACCGTGATCCTGTATTTGAACAGAGCCAGGTTGACCGCAAGACCGGCAAGGCCCTGTTCATAAGCTATACCGGGCAGGTTTATCCCGTCACATTGGGGGCAACGCCCGTAATGGGCAAAACCTGGTCGTTACAGGTTGCGGCCGGCCAGCCCGCAGCGGGAATGGGACAGCAGGAACAGGCATGGCGTCCGGGTGGCGACCAGCCGTTCGCGTGGCATGAAGCGGATAATAAACTGTATGTCCTGATGCATGTGGGGGGATACTGGACCCACAAGCAGGAAGGGACCGAAGTCTGGGTCTATGATATCACGACCCAGCACCTGTTGCAGCGTATTGACCTGCCTTCGCCTGCAAAGGGCATTACAGTCAGCCCCGATACCGCCAATCCGCAGATATATGCCATGCTGGCGTCCAAGAAGATGGCCATCCTGTCCGCCACAACCGGTCAGGTTGAAAAAACGGTTGAGGCAAAAGCCAGTGGTATTTCAATTGTGCCACAGCCGTGACCGGCAACCTGTCTTCTGTATGTGAATGTTCCAGAAACGACTGGAAAGTTTAAGGAATCTATCGGATGAAACCATCATTTCTGGAGCAGATAGGGGAACAGTTAACCCGTAAGCTGGCTTCATCGTCTTCGCGCCGTGGCGTGCTGGGACGGGTGGGGACGGCCATGGTTGCCGGTGGTGTTTTCCCGCTTCTGCCGGTACAGCGCGCCCGTGCTGCCGCAGGAAATGTCGCAGCCAGGGCGGCGGATGTCACGACATTGTCCGATTTTGAACGGCGTGCCCAGTCATCCGATCCCACGAAATGTAATTACTGGCGACATTGCGCGATTGATGGCGTGCTGTGCGGGTGCTGTGGCGGTGGTATCCATACCTGTCCGCCGGGCACACAGCCTTCGCCGGTATCATGGATCGGCACCTGCCGTAATCCGGATGACGGACGTTCGTATGTCATCGCCTATCGTGATTGCTGCGGGCGTACCACGTGTACCACGTCATCGGATTGCGAATGCAACACGGCAGACCGGGAAATGCCGATTTACCGGCCACAGACCAGTAATGACATCATCTGGTGTTTCGGGACGACCTCTGCCGCCTATCATTGTTCTACCGCTGCCATAGTCGGTCAGGCTGAATAAGTATAGAAAACGGTTATGCAGATGCGTGGGGAACGACCCGGTCCAGGTTTTTTGCCAATTGTAATGTCCATCACTGCCATCCTTGCATTCAGTGGCCTGTCATCACTGCCTGCCCATGCCGATGGCGGGAATATGTCTCCGGCAAGCAGTGACAGTCCTGCCCTGTCACAGGTCAGGGCGCATTACCTGGTTGGTTGTGGTGGTTGCCATGGCATAACGGGGATATCGGCGTCTGACGTCGTGCCTGATCTGAAGGAGCAGGCCGGGTATTTCCTGTGTTCGCCCAAAGGGCGCGAATACATGATCCATCTGCCCAATGTTGCGTTTTCCCCGCTGTCTTCGGCTGATCTTGCCGATCTCATGAATTATGTTGCGTTCGGTCTGGGGGGAAATAGCGTGCCTGTGGGCGCGCGTCCCTATACCACGGCCGAGGTAGCACGGTTGCGACAGGCGCCTTTTCGTAACTACAGTCTGCAATCCTACCGGCTGGATGTGGTGCGTGATGTCATTCATGCCTGTCCGCAGGCGGCAACGGTCATTCATGCCTATGACCTTGCGCTTGATAAGCGTGAAATAGACAATAAATGAAACTGGTTCTGAAAGGATAAACCGCCGGGATACCGCCCCCACACTTTCCCTGCGTATGGTACGGGTTGAGGGGCAACGTGACTGTAACCCATGATTCCTGCGCCATGCAGAATGTGCAGTGTCAGGGCAGGAGAACCATATGAGGCGGATTTCCCCACACAACAGTGCCGCTGGAACCCCATCACAGGCGGCGCGGCTCAAGGACCGGCATGTGTCAATGATTTCCATTGGCGGCGTGATCGGGGCCAGTCTGTTTGTCGGGTCATCAACTGCAATCGCAACAGCGGGTGCGGGCGCACTGTTTTCCTATTTCCTGTCTGGCATCATGGTCATGTTCATCACCCGCATGCTGGGGGAAATGACGGTTGCCTCCCCCGGGACGGGATCGTTTGTCGGTCAGATACGGCGTGGCCTTGGCCCGCGCGTGGCGTTCGTCGCCGGATGGCTGTACTGGATCATGTGGGCAACTGTACTGGGGTTTGAGGCCATTGCCGCCGCGACCTTTCTCGCGCCCTATGTGCCCTTGCCCTATCTGGCGATCGAACTGCTGACAGTTGCCATCATGACGGTGGTCAACCTGTTTTCCGTGCGTGGGTATGGGGAGTTCGAATACTGGTTCTCCGCCCTCAAGATCATCACCATCATTGTTTTCATCATGCTTGCCCTGTCCGGTCTGCTCGGGTTCTGGTCGCATGTGAAAGTGGCGTCCGGCCTGTTTTCCGTCGCGGGTATCGTGCCGCATGGCACATTCGCGCTTTTCGCCGTAATACCGGGTATCATGATGTCCATGGCCGGGGCGGAAATAACCAGTATCGCCGCATGTGATACGACGGACCCGGCCGGTAACGTCGCCCGTTCAACACGGACCGTGGCGTTGCGGATCATGATTTTCTATCTGGTGTCCATCGGGCTGATCCTGCTGTTGCTTCCGCTGTCGCGCGTGGTGCCGGGTTCTTCACCCTTTCTGGCTACACTGGATTATATCGGCATTCCGTTTGCGCGTACCCTGATGACGGCCGTCATGCTGATCGCCACATTATCTGCCCTGAATTCCGGGATCTATATTACTTCGCGGGTCTTGTGCGATCTGGCGGAAAACCATGACGCGCCGCGCATGTTCCTGCAACGGGACGGGCAGGGCACGCCCGCGCGCGCCATTCTGTGCGGCAGTGCGGTTGCGGTCATTATCGCTGTCATCGGCATGCTGGCGCCGGGGCGGGTATTCAGCTTCCTGGTCAGTGCAAGTGGTACCTTCATCCTGTTCGACTATGTGCTGATCGTGCTGGCCCATATCCGCCTGCGGCGCGCCTGCCAGCGTAATGGTGAAACAGTGTCCCTGCCCATGTGGGGTTTTCCGTTTCTGTCCTATGGTATGCTGGCCTGCCTGTTTGGCGCACTTGTCACGATGTTTTTTGCAACGGATCATACCTGTCAGGAAATCGTGCTGAGTACGATCAGCCTGAGCCTGATCATCATTGTGGAATATCTGTCCGTGGGATATCGGACCCGACGCCGGATGGCCCAGTATCAGACCGAACAGAATGATGCATCCGGCACGGCCCTGCGTGGTGATCCTGCCCGGTCGTCATGATGTCCTGATACCGGCCTGCCCGGATCATGCTGGAGTACCCGTTTTCATGGTTTCATCTTCCGTCAAATCCCTTCCTCCCAGTCTGTATGCGGCCATCACCCCGCCCGGTCCGGATGCGCCTGTCCTGTCATCGGCGCAGGTGACCGATACCGTAATTATCGGTGGCGGCATTACAGGCCTGTCGGCTGCCCTGCACCTTGCGCAGGCGGGGCACAAAGCCATGGTGCTGGAAGCAAACGCCATTGGCTGGGGGGCATCCGGGCGGAATGGGGGGCAGGTCAATCCCGGCCTCAAATATACACCCGCCGAAGTGGAACGTGACATGGGCGCACGCGGTCGTGCCCTGGTTGAAGCCGCATGGAATGCCCCCGATCTGGTTTTCGACCTGATCGAACGGCATGGCATTGAGTGTGATGCGGCGCGTGGCGGCACGATCCGGGCGGCGACGGCATCGGGCCAGCTGGGCCATGAACGGACCCTGTTCAACGAATGCCATGGACGTGGTGGTCCTGTCACATGGCTGGATAAGGCTGATATCGACCAGCGTACCGGAACAGACCGTTACCATGGCGGGTTCATTGATGCGCGCGGGGGGCAGCTTAACCCCCTGGCCTATACACGTGGCCTGGCCAGAGCTGCGATGGATGCCGGTGCGGCTGTACATGCGAACAGTCCGGTCCTCTCCCTACGGCGGGATGGGGGGAACTGGCATATCAGGACGCCGGCGGGCAGTGTACATGCGCGGCAGGTCGTATTCGCCACCAATGGATATACGGGCCGGTTGTGGAACCGGCTGCGCCGTACGCTGGTTCCGGCCTATAGCGCGATTGTCGCGACCGATCCGCTGCCTGAATCCGTGCGTGCGCGTATCCTGGCGCAACGTGAAGTGGTGTACGAACTGGGCGAACTGGTCACCTATTACCGCATTGATGGCGCGGGGCGGTTGCTGATTGGCGGCCGTTCCGCCTCACTCGATCTGTCCGGGCCGGAAACCTTTCCGTTCCTGCAGCAGCATGCGCAGCGGCTATGGCCATTCCTGGGTGATGTGACATGGCGTTACGGCTGGAACGGACAGATCGCCATTACACTGGATCATTATCCCCACTGGCATGAACCGATGGAAGGGATCATGGCATGCGTAGGCTACAACGGCCGGGGTGTGGCCATGGCGACACTGATGGGGCGTGAGATCGCGCGACGGGTAGGGGGGGGCAGTGCGGCGGATCTGCTGCTGCCTGCTTCGCCAGTGCGTCCCATTCCCGCCCATTTCGGCTGGCGCATCGGGGTTGCCGCCGCCGTGATACGTGGCCGCATCATGGACCGGCTGTCGCGATAACATGAACCGGGACCGGTTGCCGCTGCCGATATCGTCGCTGGCTGCCGGTGCCCGAAAACCTGCCTTTGCCCCTGCACGGAATTTTCATGCCATGGATATGGCTGCCGGATTGCCTGACAGTAATGTTTCTGGCGGAATACTTTGTGCTGCCGACAAAAGGGTGATGGCGCACTGTATTCCAATGGGAATATACCTGCTGATTGAAATTGTTACGGAACCGCGATACAGTCAAACGCGAAATCAATAGACCGCGGCAGGCGGGGCATATCCACTCAGAACAGGAATATCATGCTGACATTGCAGGTTAATGGCAAAAGTGTTGAGGTGGATGTCGATCCCGATACGCCTTTGCTGTGGGTGCTGCGTGACGTGCTGGGCATGACCGGGACCAAATATGGCTGTGGCATTGCGGAATGCGGCGTATGCACCGTGCATGTTGATGGCAGGCCCGTACGGTCATGCTCCCTGCCGGTGGGACTGATCGGGCCACAGAAGGCCATAACCACGATCGAGGGGCTGCAGGCGGATCCCATTGCCACGGCCGTGCGCAAGGCCTGGCTGGATATTGACGTGGTGCAGTGCGGCTACTGCCAGCCCGGGCAGATCATGGCTGCGATCGCCCTGTTGAAAAAAATCCCCAATCCCACTGATGAACAGATCGAGGCAGGCATGTCGGGCAACCTGTGCCGGTGCGGAACCTATATGCGTATCCGCGCCGCCATCCGTAATGTTGCCGCAGCCCAGGGGGTGACCCCATGACGTCGAAACGCGTTTCTTCCCCTGCGCTCCGGCGCAGGCAGGTTCTGGGCGGGGCCGGGGCCTTCGTTCTGGCCGCCATCCTGCCCGCCGGGCGCAGCCGTGGCGCGGGCATGCTGGTGGAAGATGCGACAGCCAGCTTCGCCCCCAATGCCTATATCCGGATCGGCAGCGACAATATCGTTACGATGATCCTGCCCAATATCGAGATGGGGCAGGGGATCTATACATCCTCCGTCATGCTGATGGCCGAGGAACTGGCCATTGATCCCCAGTCCGTCAGGATGGAGGCGGCCCCTCCCGGTGGCGGAGCCGAGATTACCGGTGGGTCCACTTCCTCCATGACCGAATGGATGCCGCTGCGCCAGGCAGGGGCTGCGGCACGTACCATGCTGCAGCAGGCCGCTGCCGCACGCTGGTCCTGTGCCCCGGGTAACTGTGTGGCGCAGGACGGCTATATACTCGGTCCCGCAGGGCAGCGCCTGTCCTATGGTGAACTTGCGGCGGATGCGGCCAACCTGCCGGTGCCCAAGGACGTTACCCTGAAAACGCCGGCGCAGTTTCGCCTGATCGGCCGCCCGATGCACCGGCTGGACAGTCAGGTAAAGGTGGATGGGCAGGCCACGTTCGGCATTGACGTGCAGGTACCCGGCCAGAAGATCGGCGCGGTGGCGGCCTGTCCCGTGATCGGGGGGCATGTTGGCCATGTCGATACACAGGCGGCGCTGAAAATACGTGGTGTGGTTACCGTATTGCAGATTGATGATGCGGTGTGTGTCGTGGCCGACCATTACTGGGCCGCGCGCAAGGGGCTGGCGGCACTGGATGTGCAGTGGGTCGAAGGGGCGAACGCCACGGTCGATACACAGACGATCTATCGCCAGCTGGAAGGCGGCCTGTCCGGTCCCGCCATCGTGGCGGACCATCATGGTGACCCGCAGCAGGCCATGAACCATGCGCATGGGCGGTACAGCGCAACCTATCGCCAGCCCCTGCTGGCCCATGCCACGATGGAGCCGATCAACTGCACGATCCATGTCCGCCCCGATGGCTGCGACATCTGGACCGGCACGCAGGTGGCTGAACGCGCGCGTGACACCACGGCGGAAGTTACCGGCCTGCCCAAGGACAGGATCAAGCTGCACAGCCAGTATATCGGCGGTGGCTTCGGGCGCAGGCTGGAACATGAATATGTGACGCAGGCCGCGCGTTTCGGGCGTCAGGTTTCCTATCCCCTCAAGATCATCTGGAGCCGGGAGGAGGATATTACCCGTGACCGTTTCCGTCCCGCCTATCTGGACCATCTGGAAGCAGGGCTGGACGAACGTGGCTATATCACCGGCCTGACGCATCGTATCGTCGGTCCTGCCGTGGTGGCACGATGGGAGCCTTCGGGCCTGAGTGCCAACGGGTATGATGATGACCTTTCGGTGGGCACTGTCATCACGCCCTATACCTATCCCGCCTATCGTCTGGAATTCGCCCGTCGTGAACCACCCGGCGTGATTACCGCGTGGTGGCGCGGGGTGGGTGGCACGCGTGGCCTGTTCGTGGTCGAAGGATTTATTGACGAACTGGCACAGCGCGCGGGTGTCGATCCCGTGGCCTATCGCCGCGAAATGGTGCGCAGTAATCCGCGCGCCCTTGCGGTGCTGGACCGTGTGGCGCGTGAATCCGGCTGGGGCACACCGCTGCCGCCGAATTGCGGGCGTGGGGTTGCGCTGCAGTTTGCCTTTGGGTCGTACCTGGCCACGGTGGTTGAGGTCGAAATGGCCGCCGCGCACGATGTCCGCATCCGTCGCGTGACCTGTGCCGTGGATTGCGGTCAGGTCATCAATCCCGACCAGATTACGGCACAGATCGAAGGCGGGCTGATCTTTGGTTTCAGCGCCGCATTGTATAACGAGATTACCTTGGAAAAAGGGCGCGTGCAGCAGGATAATTTCCATACATGGCGCGTCATGCGCATGAATGAGGCCCCGAAGCGGATCGATGTCCACCTGATTGAAAGCAGGGAATCCCCCGGTGGCATAGGGGAGACAGGCACAGCCGCCGCCGCCCCCGCGCTGGCCAACGCCATGGCGGCGGTCCAGAAACGGCGTTACCGCTTCCTGCCGCTGCTTTCCCCCCTTAACCAGCCTTCTGGCCATGAGAAGGAGCAGCAGGGATGACCATGACAAGACATGGCCTTGGCCGCATCACCGGCATGCTGTTCACGCTTCTGGCCAGTACGGGTATCCATGGGGCGCAGGCGGCCGGTGCGCCCGATGGGCAGTACCTGACCCGCGCGGCGGATTGCGAGGTCTGCCACACCCGCCCCGGCGGCACGCCATTTGCGGGGGGACGTGCATTTGCCATTCCTGGCATGGGCGTGATTTATTCCCCCAACATCACGGCGGACCGGCAGGCCGGTATTGGCGCATGGACGGATGATCAGTTCGTCAAGGCGGTACGGGACGGGGTCTCGCCGGGGTGGAAGCATCTGTACCCCGCCATGCCATACCGGGATTACGCCTATATGACCCCGGACGAGGTCAAGGCGATCCGTGCCTATCTGGCGACCCTGCCGACCAGTGCCGCGCGACCGCCTGAAAATACGCTGAAATTCCCGTTTTCGATCCGTTCAGCCATGATTTTCTGGAATCTGGTCAACGGACCGGCATCCTCCCATCCTGATGATCCCGCCCATACCCCATCGTGGAACAGGGGCCGGTACCTGGTGGAGGGGCCGGGACATTGTGCGGAATGCCACTCGCCACGTACGATCACCATGGGTGTCTCCGCCTCCAATGCCTATGCCGGGGCCGATGTAGGGGGATGGCGGGCATATAATATCACGTCATCGAAAACCGATGGGATCGGTGCATGGAGCGTGGATGACCTGGCTACCTACCTGTCAACCGGCCATGCGGATGGCCATGGCAGCGCATCGGGTGACATGGGGGATGTCGTCAGCCACAGCCTGCGTTTCCTGACCCGCCAGGATATCGATGCCATGGTTGAATACCTGCGCGACATTCCAGCGCGGTCCTCGACCGATAGTGCACCAATGGTGGTTGCGCAACCGACTGCCGCCCATGATCAGGCGGACAGCCATGGCGCCATGCTGTATGCGGGGGCGTGTGCGGGATGCCACCTGCCCGATGGCAGCGGGCGACAGAACCCGGCGGCCTCCATTGCCGGGGCGCGCACGACGCTGGGCGCCGCAAACGGGCAGAACCTGTTGCAGGTCCTGACCCATGGCAGCGCATTGCAGACAGCAACCGGCACCGCCACCATGCCCGCGTTCCATGGTGGATATTCGGATCAGGATGTGGCGGATATCGCCAATTTCGTCATGCATCATTTTGCCCAGTCCTCCACAAAAGTGACTGCGGCGGATGTGGCGAAGGCAAAGACGGCATCCGCACCGGAATAGGGCAGCATGTTCCCATGATACCCCGGCCTGCATACCGGCGCAGGGTCTGAAAACACAAAAGGATACGGCCACCCGAATGGGCCGTATCCTTTTTTTATGTCAGGACCAGTCTTACGTGATGGGAAAGATCACGTCGGCTTATGGGCCTGACAGGCTGCGACCGCATTTTGCAGGATATGGGCGCGCCGTTCCATGAAATCCGTGACGGACATGGGCGATTGTCGCCATTCATGAATTTCGGCAGCCGTATAGGGTTTTGCGGTTGGAGGCGTGCTTTTGCCACCCAGCGTAAACAGGACAAAGTTCATGACATCGGCCAGTTCCTGGTCATCGCGTATCAGCGACATGGAAACACCGGGCACCTGCACCAGGTATCTGCGTCCTTCCTCGCTGCAGGCAAAGGTGCCTACCGTATCACGCAGCATAGGTACGAAAGTCGGGCCGGAGATGCCTTCGATACCGTGACAGCCCCCGCAATGGGTCAGGTAGGCAGTCTGGGTCCGGTCCAGTGTGGGGGCAGGTACAGGGTTGGCCCGTGCCTGTTGTCCCCCTGATACAAACAATGACGCGGCCATAAAGACCGCGCCAATGCTTTTCTCAAGGCAGCTTTTTCTTGTCATTAAGCGCATTGCGTTCCTGAAGCACGGCAGTCGGCGGCATGGTGGTATCGCGGGCCGCGTGGATTTCATCAGCCGTGAAGGACGGCGCCGACGCATTGCCCCCAAGATGGGAGACATAGGTCAGGATAGCGGCCAGCTGCTCATCCGTCATGGCGCGGAAGGACGGCATGTAACCCATATAGGTAGCACCCCCTGCCTGAATGCTGCCGGTCATGCCATTCAGCACAAGGTGCGAAAGATAGGTCTTGCCTTCGGGCGAGCCCGCGATAACGTCCAGACGCCCCTTCAGCGGCGGAAACTGCCCCGGAACACCCGTGGCACCCGCCTGGTGGCACAGGCCGCAATTGGCCCCGTAAAGCTGCTGTCCGTCTTCTGCCGCATGCGCGCCATGGATGCCGGCGACAAGACCGCAGGCAACAGCAAGGAGGGAAAGGGTTTTCTTGATCATGTCGTGCTTCCGATGATTGCGGCGGTTGAGCAGTTGTACATTTCCGATGTTCCCGTGCCGAAACACCAGATAATGTCGTTATTGGCCATGGGCCGGTAGGACGGCTGGTCACCATCCGTGTTCAGGCAGTTGACCTCATCACAGGCATCCTGACCACAGCAGTCGCGATAGGCGATCAGGTAGGAACGTCCGTCCTGCGGATTGAAGCAGCTGCCGATCCATGAAGTGGGCGAAGGGGCCGTGCCCGGCGGGCAGCTGTGAATGCCGCCGCCGCATGATGTGCACAGATATCCGTCAATGGCGCAGTAGCGCCAGTAATCACATGCCGTATCATCCTTGGCCTGTGCGTGGGCGGCAAACGGGCTGGGGGCCTTGACCGTCTTGTC
>NZ_VWPI01000140.1 GCF_015155755.1 Komagataeibacter sp. FXV3
CGCCTGAACGGATTAAGTTTCCTTGCCTTTTCCGACCGCATCACCACGGTCGTGCCCATCGGGCTTGGGCTGGGGCGGCTCGCCAATTTCATCAATGGGGAACTGTGGGGGCGGCCGGCCCCGTCCTCGCTGCCATGGGCCATGATCTTTCCCGATGCGGGGCCGGAACCGCGCCATCCATCCGAACTGTATGAAGCCTTTGCGGAGGGGCTGCTGCTGTTCACCCTGCTGTGGTGCGTATCGCGCAGCCTGCGCGTGCGCCAGCACCCCGGTTTCATCGCGGGGCTGTTCCTGTTCGGTTATGCGGTGGCGCGGACGGTATGCGAATGCTTTCGCGAACCGGACGCCTTTATCGGCTTCCTGCCCTTTGGCGTGACAATGGGGCAGGTATTGTGCGTGCCCATGGCGATCGGGGGGGCGGGGCTTATGCTCAACGCCTATATGCGGCCCGCGCGCACATCCGTCATGGCGGAGGAGCCAGCCGGCCCCGCTGGCGATGAAGAGGCGACCCGATGAGCGGACCCGGCGAACGCCTGGACCATTTCATGGCCCGGGCGAATGCCGCCTATTACGCAGGGTGCGATCCGTTTGCCGATTTCATTACCGCGCCTGAGATCTCGCAGGTGTTTGGTGAACTGCTGGGCGCGTGGGTGGCGGTGGTGTGGGACCAGCTGGGCCGTCCCGATCCCTTCATGCTGGCGGAAGCCGGGCCGGGGCGTGGAACCCTCATGGCCGATGCCCTGCGGTTGCTGCGCCGCGTCGCCCCGGCCTGCCATGAGGCCATGCGCGTACACCTGATCGAGACATCGCCCCGCCTGCGTGGTGTGCAGGCGCGTGCCCTGCGTGACGCCGCGGCCGTGCCGGTATGCTGGCATGACGGGCTGGATGGTGTGCCCGATGGGCCGATGGTGCTGCTGGCCAATGAATTCCTTGATGCCCTGCCCATCCGGCAGTTCGTCAGGCGCGGGCAGGGCTGGGAAGAGCGCTTCGTGCATGATGGCGCATTCATGCAGGCCGCCAGTGATGTCCCGGCGGGCCATCCCGCCCGCCTGCGCCCGGTGCCCGAAGGGGACGTGCTGGAAACCTGCCAGCCCGCGCTGGATTTCATCCATGCGCTGGGCATGCGCCTGCTGCGCTGGCCGGGGGCGGCGGTGCTGATCGACTATGGGTATGATGCCCCTGCCTGGGGGGACAGCCTGCAGGCATTGCGCAATGGCCGTCCGGCTGATCCCCTGCTGGATGCGGGCAGTGCGGACCTTACGGCGCATGTTGATTTCCGGGCGATTGCCGATCATGTCCCCGGTGGGGTGGATGTGTGGGGCAGCATGACCCAGGGGGCGTTCCTGTCCGCGCTGGGGCTTGCCGCGCGCACCGAACAGCTTGCCCGTGCCGCCCCCGCGCAGGCGGATGAAATCCGCGCGGCGGCCATGCGGCTGGCCGCACCGGACCGCATGGGACAGCTTTTTCGTGTAATGGGGCTTTCATCCGGCCTTGCAGGTGACCTGCCGGGCTTTGCGGGCAGGCGCGCAGGCGATGGAACAGTCAGGGGAGAAACGCCATGACGACCAACAGCGTGATTACGGATGCGCAGGTTGTGCGCAGCCCGGTTTTCGGCGGGATACGGCATGGGTTCTTTACCCGTCAGGGGGGCGTGTCAACCGGGCCGTACGCCAGCCTGAACTGTTCGACCCGTTCGGCGGATGATCCCGCCGCCCTGCATGAAAACCGCCGCCGGGTGGCGCAATATGTCGGCGCGCGCCCCGATCACCTGCTGGGCCTGACGCAGGTGCATGGGGATCGCACCATTACGGTCACGACGCCATGGGAAACCGGCCGTGGGCCGGAGGGCGACGGCATGGTGACCGACCATCCCGGCCTTGCACTGGGCGTGATTACGGCGGACTGCGCCCCGGTGCTGTTCAGCAATGCAAGGGGCACGGTCGTGGGGGCGGCACATGCAGGCTGGCGTGGCGCCTGTGGGGGGATTCTGGAGTCGGTGGTGGCGGCCATGGGCGCGCTGGGCTGCACGCCCGGTGACATCCATGCCGTGATCGGTCCCTGTATCGCGCCGGGCAGTTACGAGGTCGGCCCGGACATGCGCGATGCGGCGCTGGCGCATGACGTGGCGGCGGAAGCGTTTTTCACCCCTGCGGCGCGGACGGGGCATTACATGTTTGACCTGCCGGGATACGGCGTCATGCGGCTGCGGCGCTGCGGTGTGGGACAGGCTGTGGCGCTGGGCCTCGATACCCTGCATGATGAAACCCGTTTCTTCAGCCATCGCCGCCGTACGCTGGCTGGTGGCGGGGTAATCGGGCACCAGATTTCCGTTATTGCCTGCCCGGCGATATAGATAGGGGCATGATGTCAGAAGTTTTTGCCCGGCGGCTGCTTACGGGGTCAGCCATTGCAGTACTCTGTATGCTTGGGGGGTGTGTCAGCATGCCGCATCCCTTCCGCCATGGGGCAGAGACAGCCCAGGCGCCAACGGCCCGGCTGGCCGTGCCGGTTTCCACGGAGTCGGGCACGGATCAGGCCGGGGCGCAGGGCTGGCAGCGCGCCATGGTCAATGCCCTGCTGGCGCAATCGGTGCCCGCAATGGGCCAGCCGGTCCGTCCGGGTGACTGGTGGCTGAAAATGACGGCGGAAGCCCGTAATGGCGCGATTGTCCCGACCTATGCCGTCATCACCCCCAAGGGTGAGGAACGCGGCCACATGGATGGCGCGCCCGTGCCCGTGCAGCAGTGGCAGGCGGTGGATGGGCAGGCTGTCACCCGTGCGGCACAGAACGCCGCCCCCGCCGTGGCCGAACTGCTGACCGGCATACAGGCCGCCCAGATGCAGAAGGACCCCAACAGTCTCAAGAACCGTCCCGCCCATGTCTATTTCGCGGGCGTGCAGGGCGCGCCGGGTGACGGGGACCGTGCGCTGGCGCGGGCCTTTATCGCGGCGTTCCCCGATGCGCATGAGGATATCCGCCATACCGCCGCCGGGGCGGATTACACGGTGCGCTGCACGGTCGTGCTCAATGACGCGGTCACCACGACATCCACCACGAAGCAGCAGCATATCGTACTGACATGGCAGGTGCTGGATGCGCAGGGCAAGGAAGCGGGCGCCGCCACCCAGATCCATGACATCGCCGCCCATTCACTGGATACGAAGTGGGGGGATGTCGCCGTCGCGGCGGCGGATGAGGCGGCGGGTGCCGCACGCCAGATCATTACGCGCTATTCCGGTCGGGCCAACGTTCCGCTGGCGGCGGATGGCGTGCTGCCTGCCCAGTCATCAGGTCCCGCCACACAGCCCGCGACAGCCAGCACGGCAGCGGATGCGGTGGCGGATACCGCCGCGCCTGTACCGGTCATCGGTGGCAAGGGCGTTCGCGCAGACACGCCAGCGCCGAAAGTGATCGCCACGCCCGCTACACCTGTCCCCGTTATGGCAGATGCCGCGCCTGCAGCCACGACGCCCGTGGCCGCGCCTGTTACGTCGCCCGCGCCGGTTTCAGGTGTATCCGCGCGTGCCGCCGCGCCGTCCCCGCCGGTAGCCCATGCATCGGCCCCGGTATCCGTAGCCCAGCCCGTGGCGGCATCCCGCCCCGCGGCCCCGGTTGCGCCAAAAGCCACCGAATGGCCGCCCATGCCCAAGGCGATGCCGGCGGAGGCGCCCGCACCGACCGAAATCACCGGCAAACCCGTGCCTGTCACGCCCCCTACACCGGCCCGGCCCTTTCCTGGCGTAACGCTGCCCCCCCGTCGCCCGGTGTGACGGATCGGCCACGAAGGGCAGGCGTGCAGGTTTCGCCATTCTTAGACAGGTGACAGGGGGTATGTCGGTTGTTAGAACCCCGCACATAAACAACGGGGGTGGCGCCACAAAGCTGCCCTGATCGCCTGCACCGCCGCCCGGGAGCGTCACACGATGAAGATTGTCGCCTGTAACAGCAACCTGCCCCTTGCCGAAAAAGTAGCAGCGGAGCTGGGACTGCCGCTTTGTAATGCGACCGTGCGGCGTTTCGCCGACATGGAAATCTTTGTCGAGATCCATGAAAACGTGCGCGGCGAGGATGTGTTCGTCATCCAGAGCACCTGCTCCCCCACGAATGACAACCTCATGGAACTGTTGATCATGCTTGACGCCCTGCGTCGCGGGTCGGCACGGCGCATTACGGCGGTCATGCCGTATTTCGGCTACGCCCGGCAGGATCGCAAATCCGGTCCCCGCACGCCGATCAGCGCCAAGCTGGTAGCCAATATCCTGGTCGAGGCCGGGGCCAACCGTGTCCTGACCATGGACCTGCACGCCATGCAGATCCAGGGCTTCTTCGATATCCCGGTGGACAACCTGTACGCGGCCCCGCTGTTTACCCGTGACATCCGTGGCCGCATGAAGCTTGATGGTGAGCCGCCGCTGCCCTATGACGCCCCGCCGATGGACATTCCCGGTGGCCCCCATAACCTTATGATCGTGTCCCCCGACGTGGGCGGCGTGGTGCGTGCCCGCCAGCTGGCGCAGCGCCTGAACGTGGACCTGGCCATCATCGACAAGCGGCGTGAGCGCGCGGGCGTGTCCGAAGTCATGAACGTGATCGGTGACGTGCGGGGCCGTTACTGCATCCTGGTGGATGATATTGTCGATAGCGGCGGTTCGCTATGCAACGCGGCGGAAGCGCTGATGAAGCATGGCGCGGCAGCGGTCGAGGCATATGTGACCCACGGCGTCCTGACCGGCAGCGCGGTCAGCCGCATTGGCCAGTCACCGCTGGGCATGCTGACGCTGACCGACAGCATCAAGGCGACCGAGGCGGTGAAGGAATCGGCCAATATCCGCCAGATCAGCACGGCGGCCCTGATCTCGCGCGCCATGCAGGCCATATCGGACGAAAGCTCGGTCTCGTCGCTGTTCGACTGAAGGACGGGATTGACCGCCCGGCCGTCCCGGCGTTACCCCCACAGGGGTGTAACAAGTGAGGAACGACCCCATGACTGACCTGATTGCCCGGCCATACTGGTATCTGCGCCATGGGGAAACGGACTGGAATGCACAGGGGCGTTCGCAGGGGCGGACCGATATCCCGCTGAACCAGACCGGCATAAGGCAGGCCGAGGCGGCAGGCCTGCTGCTGGCGAAGCACTGGCATGACCATGCGCCGATCGTGCGGATCGTGTCGTCACCGCTGGTCCGAGCGCGCCGGACGGCGGAAATCGTGGCCGACCAGCTGGCGGCCAACGGCGCCCCCCGGCTGGAGATCGCGCTTGATGACGGGCTGAAGGAAGTCTGCTTCGGTGACGAGGAAGGCAAGCCCATGGGAACATGGTACGACAGCTGGATTGCGGGCGATTACACGCCGCCCAATGGCGAAAGCTTTGCCGACCTGCGTGAACGTGCCGTATCGGCCGTGAACCGGGCGCTGGAAAAGGATGGCGTGCCGCTGATCGTCTGCCACGGCGCGATGTTCCGTGCCCTGCGCGCGGCCATGCACCTCAAGCCCAATGTGCGCCTGCCCAATGCGACGCCGATGTGGGCCGAGCCGGGACCGACGCCGGTGTGGAATCTGACCGCGCTTTCCTGAAAAACCGGGCGTGTTCCCCCTTGGGTGATTGCATCAGGCGCGGTTTTCCGTTAAACGCCGCGCACGCGCTGGCACCCCTGGAGGCCCGCGCGCTTGTGTTTCAGGAGCAAACAAGTGACCAAATTCACCAAGATCGAAGTCTCTTCGCGCGCGAAGGCTGGTAAGGGGGCAGCGCGTGCAACGAGGCGTGCCGGCCATGTGCCCGGCGTTATCTATGGCGGCGGCCAGGAACCCACCCTGATCGCGCTTGACCCCCGTATCGTGCACCGTGAACTGCACAAGTCCGGCTGGCGTTCGCGCATCTATGACATCTCCGTTGCGGGTGGCCCGTCCGTGCACGCCCTGCTGCGTGAGATCCAGCTGCACCCGGTGACCGATGCGCCGCTGCATGTTGACTACCAGCGCCTGGCCGCCGGCCACAAGGTGCACGTGGAAGTGGAAGTCCGCTTCACGGGTGAAGAAGTCTCCCCCGGTGTGAAGCGCGGTGGCGTGATGAACATCGTCCGCCACACGGTGGACGTGGTGGTTGATCCGGCCAACATTCCGGAATTCTTCACCGCCGACCTGTCCAAGCTCGACTTCCACGACAACGTGCGCTGGGAAGACCTGAAGGGCACGGAACATGTTACCCCGGTGCTGCAGGACAACAACTTCGTGATCGCCAACGTCGCACCGCCGAGTGTTGACGAAGATGCCGAAGCTGCCGAAGCCGCCGAAGGCGAAGCCGAGGGCTGATCCCTCCCACCGCCGTGCTGACCTGACAGGAGAATGAACGATGCTGCTCTGGACCGGTCTTGGTAACCCCGAGACGGGGATGAGCCGGAATCGTCACAATGTCGGGTTCATGGCGGTGGACCGGATTGCCGACCGCCACGGGTTCGCCCCGTGGCGGAAGCGCTTTCGCGGTGAAGTTGCGGAAGGGATGATCGGGCGGCACAAGGTGCTGCTGCTCAAGCCCATGACGTATATGAACCTCTCGGGTGAGAGCGTTCAGCAGGCAGCCGCTTTCTACAAGCTGCCAGCCGATGCCATTACGGCATTCCATGATGAACTGGACCTTGAACCCGGACGCATCCGCGTAAAGCGTGGCGGCGGGGCGGCAGGGCATAACGGCCTGCGGTCGATGGACCGTATGCTGGGTACGAAAGAATACTGGCGCGTGCGGCTGGGCATCGGGCATCCCGGCAGCCGTGAACGCGTGACAGGCCATGTGCTGGGTGACTTCTCCCGCACGGACCGCGAGTGGCTGGACCCGATGCTTGATACGCTGGCTGATGAGGCCGTGCTGCTGGCGGACGGGAAGCCGGAACTGTTCATGACAAGAATGGCCGCGCAGGCCGGGGAGTAAGGGCGTATGGGCTTTAACTGTGGCATCGTGGGCCTGCCGAATGTGGGTAAATCCACGCTGTTCAACGCCCTGACGGAAACGGCATCGGCGCAGGCCGCGAACTATCCGTTCTGCACCATCGAGCCGAATGTGGGCCGTGTCGCCGTGCCGGATGAGCGGCTGGCCAATCTGGCGCGTATCGGCAAGTCGCAGAAGATCCTGCCCACCAGCCTTGAATTCGTCGATATCGCGGGCCTGGTCCGCGGTGCATCGCGCGGGGAGGGTCTGGGCAACCAGTTCCTGGCCAATATCCGTGAGGTGGATGCGATCATCCATGTCCTGCGCTGTTTTGAAGATGACGACATCACGCATGTCGAGGGTGGTGTCGACCCCATCCGTGATGCGGAAATCATCGAGACCGAACTGATGCTGGCTGACCTCGAATCGCTGGAAAAGCGGATCGTGGCGTTGCAGAAGAAGGCACGTGGCAATGACCGCGAAGCCGCGGCCCAGGTCGAACTGATGGAACCGCTGATCGAGGCGCTGCGTGAAGGAAAACCCGCACGCAAGGCCATCCCGGCAGGGCAGGAGGAAGCGGTGCGCCGCCTCCAGCTCATGACGTCGAAGCCCGTGCTGTATGTGTGCAACGTGGACGAAGGCTCGGCTGCGACGGGTAATGAATTTTCCGAACGCGTCCGTGCCCGCGCGGAGGAGGAAGGGGCCGCCATGGTCGTGGTTTCCGCCGCGATCGAGGCCGAGGTCAGCCAGCTTGGCGCGGAAGACCGGGCGGAGTTCCTCGAAGGGCTTGGCCTGAAGGATAGCGGGCTGGACCGCGTGATCGCCGCCGGCTACCGCCTGCTGGGCCTGAGTACCTACTTTACCGTGGGGCCGAAGGAAACGCGGGCCTGGACCATTACCGAAGGCACCAAGGCCCCGCAGGCCGCTGCTGTCATCCACAACGATTTTGAACGTGGCTTCATTGCCTGCGAAACCATTGCGTATGATGATTACATTGCCTGCAATGGTGAAGCGGGCGCGCGTGAAGCGGGCAAGCTGCGGATCGAAGGGCGGGATTACGTGGTGCAGGATGGTGATGTCCTGCTGTTCCGCTTTAACGTCTGATACGGGCATATTGCCCGTTCAGGAATGAACTGAAGGAGTGACGGATCATGGACCAGGCTGTTGCAACCCCCATGCGGGCTGACGCACCGCAGCCGGATGTGATCCGCACCATGGCCATTACCGCCCGCGCCGCAGGCCGCGTGCTGGCGCGCAGCACGACCGAAACCCGGAACCGGGCCCTGATGGCGGCGGCTGATGCCCTGCGTGCCAGTCAGACTGAACTGCTGGCGGCGAATGCGCGTGACGTGGCGGCCTTTACCGGGGCGGCTGCGTTCCGTGATCGGCTGACCCTCAACCCCGAACGGGTCGAGGCGATGGCGAAGGGGCTGGAGCAGGTCGCCAGCCTGCCCGACCCGGTTGGCCATGTCATGGCGGAATGGGACCGGCCCAACGGCCTGCGCATCCGTCGCGTTGCGACCCCGGTGGGCGTGATCGGCATGATTTACGAAAGCCGTCCCAATGTGGGGGCCGACGCCGCCGCCCTGTGCATCAAGTCCGGCAATGCCGTGATCCTGCGCGGCGGATCGGACAGCCTGAACAGCGCGCGCGTCATTCATGCTGCCATGCAGGCGGGGCTTGCGGCTGCTGGCCTGCCGGTGGCATGCGTGCAGATCCCGCCCGATGCCGACCGCGCGCATGTCGCGTCCATGCTGGGGGCGGCTGGCCTGATTGACCTGATCATTCCCCGTGGCGGCAAGTCACTGGTCGAGCGTGTCTGTGCCGAGGCCCGCGTGCCCGTTCTGGCCCATGCCGAAGGGCTGTGCCACACCTATGTCCATGCCGCCGCCGATCTGGAAATGGCGCGGCGGATCGTGCTGAACGCCAAGCTGCGCCGTCCGGGCATCTGTGGCGCGACTGAAACGCTGCTGGTGGATCAGGCGATTGCGCCCAAGATCCTGCCCGGCCTGATCGAGGACCTGGCCACCCGTGGCTGCACGTTCCGCGCTGATGCCCGTGCGCGTGAGATCGTGCCTGACTTGCCCGCCGCGACAGAGGATGATTTCGCCACCGAATGGCTGGATGCGGTCCTGTCCGTCGGGGTGGTGGATGGCGTGGAAGATGCGCTGGCCCATATCGCGCGTTACGGCAGCGCCCATACCGAAGCGATCGTGACCGAGGACGAGGTGGCCGCGACCACCTTCCTGAACGGGACGGATAGTGCCGTGGTCATGTGGAATGCCTCCACCCAGTTCTGCGATGGGGGGGAATTCGGGTTCGGTGCCGAAATCGGCATTGCCACCGGGCGTTTCCATGCCCGTGGCCCCGTCGGGCTGGAGCAGCTGACAACCTATCGGTACGAGGTGATCGGCACCGGACAGGTCCGGCCCTGATCCTTGTTGACGGGCGTGGGTGATGTCCTGCCGGCCTGTGGCGACGGGCGGCATATGCGTGTCGGCCTGCTGGGCGGTTCGTTCAATCCGGTGCATGACGGTCACATCCAGCTTGCCTGCCGGGCGCTGCGGCAGCTGAAGCTGGATCAGGTGTGGTTCCTTGTCTCGCCGGGCAATCCGCTCAAGCCGGTGGCGGGCATGGCGCCCCTGTCGCAGCGGCTGGCAATGGTGCGTGCGCGTATCCAGGGCCTGCGGGGGCGCGGATTGCTGGCTACCGATATCGAAAGCCGGATCGGCACACGGTACACCGTTGATACACTGCACCGCCTGAAACAGCTTTTCCCGCATGTGCATTTTGTCTGGCTGATGGGGGCGGACGGACTGGCGCATATGGGGCGGTGGCAGCGGTGGCAGGACATCGTGCGTATGGTTCCACTCGCGATTCTACCACGACCTGGCTATAATCCTGCCGCATTGCACGGTCAGATTGCCCGCAGGCTTGCGCGCTGGCGGCGGCCGGCACGACAGGCAGGCATACTGGCCACATGCAGGCCACCGGCATGGGTCTTTCTTCCCGCGCCGCAGAACGCTATATCAGCAACACAAATACGTGCATCGCAGGCCAATTCAGGCCACGGACGGGAGTAACAGCCATAACCAGGAAGCCTTCAGCCGAGAATGGCGCCAAGCGCCGGACCGGCAGCACCCTTTCCGCGGGACAGCCACGCGTCAACGCGGCGTCATTGGGCAGTGCCGTGCAGGTGCCGGGCACGCCGCGCAAGAAGGCCGCCGTGGCTGGCCCGGTATCCACTGACACGCGTGAGGCCGACCCGCGCGTGGAACAGTTTCTGGAAATCATCACCACCAGCCTGGAAGATGACAAGGCCGAGGATATCGTGGTCATTGATCTAACGGGCCGCGCATCCTTTGCCGACCGGATGGTGATCGCGACGGGTCTGGCGGACCGGCAGATCGCGGCCATGGCGGCCCATATCGATCGCAAGCTGGGTGAGGTCGGGCACAAGCGCGTGCGGACCGAAGGGGCCTCGGGTTCCGATTGGGTGCTGCTGGATGCGGGGGATATTGTCGTGCATCTGTTCAAGCCGGAGGCACGTGCGCTGTACGGTCTGGAACGGATGTGGGGTGCGGATCTGGATGTCCCGCCGGAGGCGCCTGCGACACCGGTGGACTGACCGGTGTTCCATCTGATTGCGGTGGGCCGCATGAAGGACCGGGTGGAACGCGACCTGTTTGATCGTTATGCCAACCGGCTTTCGCCGCGCATCAAGCTGGTTGAACTGGCTGAAGGGCGCGGCGCACCCAATGAAATCAAGCGTAGGGAAGGGCAGGCGATCCTGGCCGCATTGCCTGACCGCGCCATTGTGGTAGCCATGGATGAAGGTGGCCGGACATATGACAGTCTGGCCTTTTCACGTGCGGTGGAACAATGGGTCGAAACGCCACGCCCGCTGTGTTTTGTCATTGGTGGGGCGGAAGGGCTGGATGCGACAGTCATACAGCGTGCCGACCATACGCTTTCGCTGGGCAAGATGACATGGCCACACATGCTGGTGCGCGGCATGCTGGCGGAACAGCTTTATCGTGCCCGCGCCATCTCATCAGGTCATCCGTATCACCGGGCCGGACGGCCCTGATTACAGGGCCACAACGACTTTTATTTGATTACCGGACGGAACGATTCGGCGCGTCATCCGTATAGGCCAGGGATGAAGAGACGTGACCGGCAATTCCCTCGGGCGCTTCAGCCACTTCCGTGCTGTTGTGGCGTGCCACTGCATGACCGGTTGTCCGCGCCATGGTAGCCGGGTTGCGCATGGCCTTCTGGTAGGTGCTCAGCATCATGTTGGATGTTGTATCCGGGCGGGCATAGATGAAGCCGTAGGTCGGATAAATGCTGCCAAATGCACCGTTGCCGCTGTTCAGCGCCACGCGCACGGCGGACCAGTCATTGTTGGGCGATACGTCAATCACCGGAACGTCACGGCTGATCCCGCGCTGGCCCCAGTGGGACTGGTCAATGACAATGGTACGGCTGTTGACCACCTGGCGCACCACGGCCACATGGCCCAGCGGCATGCGGCGGGTGCCGCGGAAGTTCAGGACACTACCTTCTTCCGGCGCACTGCCGCGGGCATAGCGCCCGGCGGCGTTATACCACCAGTCAACCGCATTGCCGCGGATTTCAACATCCGATGCCGATTTGGCGAAGGCTACGCACTGGATCACATGCCCGCGTTCATGCGTGGTATGCACGGTGCGATGATAGCTGGCGTGGTGCAGGGAATGATGCGTGGCGGCAGGGTGTGCCGCGACAGGATGAACATGCCGGACCGGCCTTGCATATCCCTGTTCCGAAAACATGAATCCGAACGTGGCACCAAGAACGGACAGCAAAACGCCACGCTTCATGTTTCTGATCCACATTTTCCGCAATCTCTCCACCGCATTGGGGTGATTCTCTGATAACCCGCTCACATCGTGTTCATCGAGTAGCAAGCCCATTGCAAGTCTGACAAGCCTGCGCTGTGAAGGATGAACAGCAACACTGCATATTTCACCCAAAAACTTCATTTCAAGAAAAAAATAGGAATATATTCTTTAATCGGACCATTTATTGCCTGTTTTTCAGGCGCTTATGTGTGAGAAATCAAAGGGGAGAACATAAGTGGAATGATTCTTGGGAGGCGGGAAAGTTGCAAAAATGTGACATGTTTATCAGCTGACTTTCCCGCATCCCATCCGTCTTACTTGGTGGCGATCACCATGATCTCGACCAGTACGTCGGGGTGGGCCATCTTGGCTTCGACGCAGGCACGCGCGGGCGCGCCATCCTTGGGCAGCCACGGGCCCCATACCGCGTTCAGCGCGTCACGGTCATTGATGTCCTTCAGCCAGATCTGGGCCTGAAGCAGGCGGGTGTTGTCAGTGCCGTGCAGTTCCAGCGCCTCGTCAATCTGGGCCAGAATGTCCTTGGTCTGCGCGGTGATGTCGGCGGACAGGTCACGGGCGACGAATCCCTGTGTGAACAGGAAGCCATGGTATTCCACCACCTTGGACAGGATGGCGTTGGGTTCGGTGCGGATAATCTTGCTCATGTCTTGATCCTGTTTGGTTGTCAGGCCCTGCGGTGGATCGCAGGGCATGCCTTCTCTCTTTGCGCCGGTGCAGGCTCAGGTCAACCGTCTGCAAAACAGCGCCCGAAATCGGCCAGCCGGGCCGGCGTGTCGAAGTCCGCCGTAATTTCCGCCCCGGCCGCAACGCGCGGCATGTCGGTTTCATGCTGGCGCAGGAGCGGGCGCGCACCCTGGTCCCCCGTCAGGGCCAGCAGGGCAGGAAACAGGGTACGGCTCCACAGGACCGGGTTGCCGCGCCTGCCTTCATGCACCGGTATCACGCCGGACCGGTCGGGATGGGCCAGAAAGGTCGCGATCATGCGGTCGATCAGGTCCGTGCCGATCAGCGGCATGTCCCCCAGGCAGACCAGCGCACCCGCGACACCCGGAGAGGCGCTGGCGGCGCGGATGCCTGCCGCCAGTGTGCGGGACAGGCCGCATGCATGGTTGGGGGCTGTAATGAATCGGGGAGAATTTTCCGCCTGCCTGTCCATGGACGCGGCGGCCCGGATTTCGGCTGCGCGGTGCCCCAGCACGACAATGACCGGATCGGCCCGGCTTGCGGTAATGGCGCGCAGGGTGCGGGCGATCATGGGCAGGCCCGTGGCATCGGGCATCAGCAGCTTGTGCAGGGGGGCTGTACGGCTGGAACTGCCCGCCGCCAGCACGATGGCCGCGATGCGCGGACCGGCCTGCATCATGCCCAGCCCGATATCCGCCCCAGCGGTCTGTTATGACGCACGGCCACGATTTCAGCCAGAATGGACAGGGCGATTTCAGCCGCCCCCACAGCCCCGATGGCCAGGCCGACGGGACCATGGATACGGGCGATCTGCTCGGCGGAAAAACCGGCCTCGCGCAACCGTTCAACACGCGATGCCTGTGTTTTGCGCGATCCCAGCGCGCCAATATAGAAGGCGTCGCCATTCAGCGCGTACTGCAGGGTGGGATCATCCAGCTTGGCATCATGCGTCAATGTCACGATGGCGGTCTGGTTATCCACCCCCAGACGCGCCAGCGTTTCATCCGGCCAGTCTGTTTCCAGCGTGATGCCGGGGAAACGTTCGGCAGTCGCCAGTTGCGTGCGGGGGTCGATGACCGTCACGCTGAAACCGGTGGTCTGCGCCATGGGGGCCAGTACCTGCGCGATATGCACGGCACCCGCGATCAGCAGACGGGGTGGCATGGGAATAAGGTGCAGGAACCACAGGGCCTGCCCCGCTTCATCTTCCAGCCGCAGGCTGCGGCCGGTTTCGAATACGTCCCGCGCGCGGGCGGCAAGCCGTGCATCCGGATCGGACGACGCACCGGATGCGGCATCCGTCTGGTACAGCAGGCGCGATGTCCCCGTCGCCAGTTCGATCGCCACGATGACCGGAATGCGGGCACGGCGTTTTTCCGCCACGGTTTCCAGCATGGTCAGATCCAGCGTGCCCTGCGGATGCGTGGGCGTGCGCACGGCGGCGACATACACATCCAGCAGGCCGCCACAGGCCAGGCCGACCGCCCATGCATCATCGCTGGATACACCATAGGACAGGGCGGCGGGATGGCCGGTGGTCATGACGCTCCCGGCTTCCTCGATCACCGCGCCCTCCACGCAGCCGCCACTGACCGATCCCTCGATGCGGCCATTGGCGCAGACCGCCATCATGCTGCCAGCCGGCCGGGGGGAGCTGCCCCAGGTCGATGTAACGGTCGCCAGCGCGCAGGGCAGACCCGCCCGCGCCCATTCGATCAGGAGATCCAGGGGATCCCGCGTGGATGAAACCTGTGTCATAGCAGAACTACTCTATCAGCACGCATACACGCGCACCACCCGGTGGACATGTACGAACAGGCATCCCATATATTGCAATAACATAACGCCACCCCGACGTGGGGCGCGCATGAATGGAGTAATATAAATGAGTTATGTCGATCCTGCCTGGTATGTTGTTGCCGATAACATTCATGCCCGTATCCTGAAGCATGGCGAACATGGCCTTGCGACGTTCGAGCATCTTAAAAGTGACGATGCAAAAGGCATGGATGCCCCGCGTAACGGTGCCTATGGCAAGGTGATCGCGGAATTCCTGAACACGGTCGTGCGCCAGAAGAAGGTACCGGCCATCGCGATTGCAGCCCCCGGTGATGTCATGCACCAGATCCGCGCGCATCTGGACGTGCATACCCGCCCGCTGGTGGTCAAGGAACTGGAGCGTGACCTGACCAACACCCCCGACCACGACCTGGCCAAGCATTTCGACATTCCGGCCACCGGCTGGCCCCTGTCCAACGCGGGCTGATCGGCTACTGGTCGCCTGTTGCGCCCCGCGGTAACGTGGGGCGCTTTTTTTATATGTAGGGTCCCGCGCATGCCGACACCTCTTTCCCTTGAAATCGTGCCCGTCACCGCCTTTGGCCAGAACTGTTCCATATTATGGAATCCCGACACCCGTCATGCCGTCGTGGTCGATCCGGGTGGCGACGTGCCGCGTATCATGGCGTTCATCACGCAGGAGGGGCTGTCGGTTGACGCCATCTGGCTGACCCATGGCCATCTGGACCATGCCGGTGGGGCGGATGCGCTGCGGCGGGAACTGTCCACACGGCAGGGGACCCCGGTGCAGGTTATCGGGCCAGACCGGGCGGATGGCGCGCTGCTGTCTTCCATTACCCAGCAGGCTGCCCTGTTTGGGCTGAGCGGGCTGGAAAACGTAACCCCGGACAGGTTTGTAAAGCATGGTGAGATGCTGGATGCGCTCGGGCACCGTTTCGAGGTCCGTCATGTGCCCGGCCATACCCCCGGCCATGTCATCTTTCATGATCCCGAATCCCGCTTTGCCTTCGTGGGCGATACCCTGTTCCGTGGCGGGGTGGGGCGCACTGACTTCCCCTATGGCGATCATGACCAGCTGATTGATGCCATACGGCGGGAATTGCTTCCGCTGGGCGATGATGTCACGATCCTGCCCGGTCATGGTCCCGCGACGACAATCGGCGCGGAGCGGAAGGGCAATCCCTTCCTGAACTGACAGATAGATAAAGTAAGGGTGCAGGAGAGAATTTGCTTATGATGTCCTTCAAGGCAGGCCGGTGGCTGGCGCTGGCCGCATGCATGGCGGCTGTATCCGTTCCGGCCATGGCGGCGGAAGAAACGGGTGAGCCGACCCACGCCCAGCCCGCACTGCCAACGGTGCCGCTGACCATTACATCTGCCGATGGCGTCAAGCATGCCTTTACCGTGGAAAAGGCCATGACCCCGCGGGAGCAGCAGGTGGGTGAAATGTTCCGCCCCTCAGTGCCCGCCGATGGCGGCATGATCTTTGTCTGGTCCTACCCCCGCCAGAGCGACATGTGGATGCAGCATACGCAGGCACCACTCGATATCGTCTTTATCGGTGCGGATAATCGCGTGTCTTCCATCGTGGAAAATGCCGTGCCGCTTAGCCTGGCGCGGATCAGCAGTCATGGTCCCGTGCGCGCTACGTTGGAATTGCAGGCCGGGATTACCGAAAAATTGGGAATCGTCGTGGGTGATCGCGTTGATTCGGCTGTGCTGAATGCTGGCCCATCAGCCAAGTGATTCCATAATATCCCGGTTTTCCGGGATTTTTTTATTTTCTGGATGAAAGTTTCCATTTTTTTGTGATTTTATGATTGACGGTGGTTGGAGTGGGTCCTATATCCGCAATCACCGGCGGCGCTGAGGAAACTTCTTGAGCCTCTCCGGTGGATTTGCTAAGTTACTCGGCCCTTTGGGGTTACGGTCTTTGACAAGAGAATAGAGAGAGTATCTGGAAGGGATATGCTGGCGGCGCGGTTGTTGTCTTTAGGGATGATGATTGGCGGTCTGGACTGGGTGAGACTGGTCTAGGTAGCTTGGCGTATCTTTTT
>NZ_VWPI01000141.1 GCF_015155755.1 Komagataeibacter sp. FXV3
GACACCGCGCTGGTCGAACAGCTTGCGCGCAACCACGCCGTGCTGATCACGATCGAGGAAGGATCGGTTGGCGGATTTGGCAGCTATGTCATGACCCATCTGGCCAAAACCGGCCTGCTGGACCGCGCGCGCTTCCGCCCCATGACCCTGCCCGACCGCTTCATCGACCACAACACGCAGGCCGCACAGTACCATGAGGCCGGGCTGGATGCCGTAGCCATCACCAATACCGCCCTTGAGGCGCTGGGTGTCGGAATCAGCATGACGCAGCCCTTGCTAAAGACAGCAAACGGACCGAAATCATGAACATTATGAAACATGTCCTGAAAACCACCTCGCTGGCGCTGTGCGCCGGACTGATGGCGGCACCGGTCGTCCCTGCCGTCCTCCCCATTCATGCAGCCCATGCGGCCAGCGCCTCCGATGCGCAGGTGCAGGAGCCGATCAAGGGCCTGTATGCCGCGCTGGAGCGCGTGCAGGCCAAGGGCAGCGGTTCGTTCGAGCAGCGTTCACAGATGCTGGCCCCGGCAATCGACCACGCTTACAATATCGAAGCCGTGCTCGCCTCCTCCATCGGGCCGCGTTACGCTGGCCTGTCTGATGACCAGAAGCAGACCCTGCTGACCACATTCCGTCAGTTCACGATCGCCCGCTATGTTTCCAGCTTCAAGCCCGGCAGCGACGCCCGCTTCACCATCGACCCGACCGTTACCCCTTCGCCCGTTGGCAATGACCGTATTGTTGTAACACATATCGGATCATCCGATGACCCGAGCGGGACGGAAATCAACTACGTCATGCGTTCGGGCGCCAAGGGCTGGCAGATCGTTGACGTGCTGCTGAATGCCCACATAAGCCAGGTCGCGGCCCAGCGGGCGGACTTCAGTTCCGCCCTGTCGGGTGGAAATGTGCAGAAACTGACGAATCTGCTACAGAAAAAGATCAAAACGTTCTCGGAAGAGTGATATTACAATTCCCTGACGCCGTTTTCTAATTTGCTCCAATACGCGGGACCTTGCCGGAAAGATAATGTCTGTTTTCAACGCTCTTGTTTCACCCGCCGGATTGGCCGCGACCGTTGCTGTCGCCGGGTGCATGCAGGCAGCGCTTGGCACTTTTCTGGTCTCGCGTTTCCGGTGGCAGGAAAAACGCATGGACCGGGCGGTGCCCTTGCCTCCGGTTTCCGTGCTCAAGCCCCTCCACGGTAATGAACCACTGCTGGAGGAAGCGCTTGAAAGCTTCTGCACGCAGGATTACCCGCAGATGCAGATCGTCTTTGGCGTACAGGCCGAAGACGATGCGGCGATCCCGATCGTACAACGATTGATGGAACGCCACCCGGATGTGCAGATGGAACTGGTGATTGACCCCACCTTTCACGGGCTCAACCGCAAGATCGGCAACCTGATCAACATCATGACGCGTGTTAAGCATGATGTCCTGGTTATTTCCGATTCGGACATTCACGTTGCCCCCGATTACCTGCGGCATGTGGTGGGCGCCATGGTGCCTGACAATGTCGGCCTGGTCACGACGCTGTACGCAGGGCTGCCTGCGTCATCCACCGTACCGCGCCTGCTGGCCGCATGCCAGATCAACCATAACTTCCTGCCCGGCGTGATGCTGTCACGCTACCTCGGGCGGCAGGACTGCCTTGGTGCGACAATGGCGCTGCGGCGTTCCATGCTGGACGAAATTGGCGGGCTGGAAGCACTCGTACCGCATGTGGCCGATGATGCGATACTGGGCCGTTACGTACGTGACCGTGGCAAGGATATCGCCATTGCCGCGTGCATGACATGGACCACAGTGGGCGAGACCTCGATGCGTGAGGTGCTGGCGCATGAACTGCGCTGGGGCCGGACCGTCAAGACGCTGGAGCCTGCGGGTTACGCCGCATCCGCCATTCAGTTACCCCTGTTCTGGGCCAGCGTTGCCGTGCTTGCCGCACCGCATGCGGCCTGGACATGGTTCTTCTTTCTTGGTGCATGGGGATGGCGGGCCGTCTGTTCCTTCATCCTGGACCGCACGCTGGCGCAACGCAGCATGCTGCTGCCGTTACTGCTTCTGCCACTGCGCGACTGGATCTCGGCCGCCGTCATGGTGGGCAGTGTCACGGGCACGCGGGTTGCATGGCGTGGGCAGACAATGCATGTCACGCCGCATTCGGCCATGACACCACGATCGCAACCGGCCTCCCCCGGTGACTGACCCGCCGTCAGCAGGCTGAACTGCTTGAGAATTCCAACCCTGTCGTTAATAAGAACGGGTATTAAGGGAACCCCATTCCCCGCCAGAGCCCGAGGATATGCGTAGCATGATGAAAACCCTGTTTCTCCAGCCGCCTTCGTTTGACGGATTCGATGGTGGGGCCGGCTCCCGCTATCAGGCCAAGCGGGAAATCAAGTCGTTCTGGTACCCGACATGGCTTGCGCAGCCTGCCGCCATGGTCGAAGGCAGCCGCCTGATCGATGCACCGCCCGCGCGCATGGGCATGGAGCCGATCCTGGAAGACGTGCGCAACCGTGACCTGGTCATCATGCACACCTCCACCCCGTCCTTTGCATCCGATGTGCGCGTCGCCCAGATGCTCAAGGACGCGAACCCGAAGGTGAAGATCGGCATGGTTGGCGCGAAGGTTGCCGTCCAGCCGGAAGAAAGCCTGCTGAACGCCCCGCCGGTCGATTTCGTGGCGCGTAACGAATTCGACTTCACCATCAAGGAGATGGCGGAAGGCCGCGACTGGAAGGATGTCGATGGCATTTCCTGGCGCGATGCTGATGGCAAGATCGTCCATAACCGCGACCGTGCGATGATCGAGGACATGGACAGCCTGCCGTTCGTGACCGAAGTGTACAAGCGTGACCTGAAGATCGAAGATTACTTCATCGGTTACCTGATGCACCCGTACATCTCGATCTATACCGGCCGTGGCTGCAAGTCGCGCTGCACCTTCTGCCTGTGGCCGCAGACGGTGGGTGGCCACCACTACCGCACCCGCAGCCCCGAGCACGTGGCGGCCGAAATCCGTCTGGCGAAGCAGTATTTCCCGCAGGTGAAGGAATTCTTCTTCGACGATGACACCTTCACCGACGACCTGCCGCGTGCCGAAGCGATCGCCAAGGAACTGGGCAAGCTGGGCGTGACGTGGTCGTGCAACGCGAAGGCCAATGTGCCCCGCAAGACGCTGGAAGTGCTGAAGGCCAATGGCCTGCGCCTGCTGCTGGTCGGTTACGAAAGCGGCAACCAGCAGATCCTGCACAACATCAAGAAGGGCATGCGCGTCGAGACGGCGCGTGAGTTCACCAAGAACTGCCACGAACTCGGCATCAAGATCCACGGCACCTTCATCCTCGGCCTGCCGGGCGAGACGAAGGAGACCATTCAGGAAACCATCAAGTTCGCCACCGAAATCAACCCGCACACGCTGCAGGTCTCGCTGGCGGCACCCTATCCCGGCACGTTCCTGCACAAGCAGGCGACCGAGAACGGCTGGCTGGATGAAAAGAATGCCGAACTGATCGACGATAACGGCGTGCAGATCGCACCGCTGCACTACCCGCACCTGTCGCACACGGAAATCTTCCAGAGCGTGGAAGAATTCTACCGGAAGTTCTATTTCCGCGCGCCCAAGATCGCCTCGATCGTGAACGAGATGGTCCGCAGCCCGCAGATGATGAAGCGCCGCCTGCGCGAAGGGGTGGAGTTCTTCCAGTTCCTGCGCGAACGCCGCGCCGCCTGATCCGGCTTTCTGCGATTACCCCATGCCGGGACCTTCGGGTTCCGGCATTTCTTTTTTCATGCCATCCGGTTTTGCATCATGAAGCGCGTCATCATATCCGCCGATGATTTCGGCCTGTCCGAAGAAGTCAACGAGGCGATCGAAATTGCCCATCGCGACGGACTGTTATCGACCGCAAGCCTGATGGTATCGGGACCGGCCGCAGCCGATGCCGTGCGCCGTGCGAAGAAGCTCCCGGACCTGCGGGTGGGACTGCATCTGGTCGCGATCGAGGGACCGGCAACCCTGCCTCCTGCCGATATCCCGCTGCTGGTGCCCCAGGATGGGCAGTTTCCCTCCGACCAGTTGAAACTGGGCGTGGAGTATTTCTTCCGCCCCGCCGTGCGCCGTGAACTGGCTGCCGAGATCGAGGCGCAGTTCCGCGCCTTTGCCGCCACCGGGCTGGCGCTGGACCATGCCAATGCGCACAAGCACATGCACCTGCATCCCACGGTAGGGCGGTACATGATCGAAAGCGGGCTGCGCCATGGCCTGCGTGCAATCCGCGTGCCACTGGAACCGCCCGAGCCGCTTTATGCCGCGGGCACCTATACCGATACATTGGGGGATGCGGCGCTACGCCGCTGGACCGGCCTGCTGCGCCATCAGGCGCACAAGGCGGGTCTGGTCACGAATGACTGGTGTTTCGGGCTGGCGTGGAGCGGGCACATGACGACCGACCGGGTATCGGCCCTTGCCGCGCACCTGCCGGATGGCCTGTCGGAAATCTATTTCCACCCGGCCACGGCAAAGAACAAACTGCTGCAGCGCCTCATGCCCACCTATGAGCATGAAGCGGAATTCCGTACGCTATGTGCGCACGGTTTCCGGTCCGGCCTGACCCATTCGGGGGCCGTGCCCACCACATGGACGGACGTGGCCCGCGCATCCTGACGGGCCACCCCTGACGGCGGGACAGATCAGCCGAGGCTGCTCTTGACCCATTCCTTAAGCTGGCTCTTGGGCAGGGCACCGGTCTTGCTGGCAACCGGCTTGCCATCCTTGAACAGGATCAGCGTCGGGATGCCGCGCACGCCGTATTCGTTGGGCGTGTTGGGGTTGTCATCAATGTTGACCTTGGCAACGGACATCTTGCCCTTGAATTCCGCCCCGATTTCATCCAGCGCCGGTGCGATCATCTTGCACGGGCCGCACCATTCCGCCCAGAAATCGACCAGAACCGGTTCCTTGGATTCCAGAACCTGCGTCTTGAACTGACCGTCGCTTACGGCAATCGTGTTTTCACTCATCACTCAAAACTCCTTTGTGGCGGCCAACGCCGCCCCGTCCTGCTGACATGGCCATGCCGACGCATGCGGTCAAGTCGCAACGGCCATATCCGGCGCATACCGGTCCAGTAGCGTAGCAGGCAGAATGTCAACGCGCACGCCCTCCGTCCAGACCAGTACGCACACCACCTGCCTGCCGGGATAGACCCCGCGCAACAGGGCGCGATAGGCCGCCATCTGCCGCAGGTACAGCACCGGCGTCCTGTCAACGTCCGCGGGCGGCGTGCGGTTTGTCTTGAAATCGCACACCGTCACCGTATCCGCGCTGACCGCCATGCGGTCCACCTGCCCCACGATCACCTGCTGGCCCACGATACCTGCCAGCGGCTGTTCCGCCCGGCTGCCTGGTGCAAACAGCGCGGCAAGCCGGGGCATGTCCATGACCGCAAGCACCTGCGTCACCAGCGCCTCGCACTGCGTGGGGTCCAGTCCTGCCGCCGGGCGCGACAGCCATGACCAGGCAAGCGCCATGCGTTCATCCACAGGGCAGTCCGGCAGGTATTGCAACAGGGCATGCACCAGTTGCCCGCGTTGCAGGGCACGGGCGCGCTGGCCGGCCGGGTCGGCGCGGTCCCGCACGGTGGTCGCGGACACCAGCGGCGAGCGCACGGCGGGCTGTGGGCCAAGGGCGACATCATCGGGACGGCTGGGGGCAAGCGGCCGGGCCAGCGGCCCTTCCATGACCGGCATGACAGGCCGCCACAGCGGGGCATGGCCCATCCATTCCGGCAGGGCGGGCACGGGTGCCGGTGCCACCGGGCCATTATCAGCGCGGGCGGCCCGGGCGGGCGGGGCCGTGCGCGTTTCCTCCAGCACCAGGCTTTCCCCCTCCCAGCCCAGGTCGAAAGGCTGTGCCGTGGCCCCGGTACTTTCAAACCCTTGGCGGCACAGATCATACCAGCAGCCATCGGGCACGCCGCGACGGGGTTCCCACCCACATATCACCAGCCGGTCACTGGCCCGGGTCAGGGCGACATAGAGCAGGCGATTATATTCTTCCGCCGCCTCACGGCGTATCTTTTCCTGCACCGATGCCGTCACATCCGTGGCCAGTTCCCGCCGTGGCACCCAGATCGGGATATCGAGTCCCGTGGTCCTGTCGGTCTCCCACAATATGTTGGTGTCGGAACGTGGCGTTGCGATCGTATCGGGCAGGATGACAAGACGCGCCTGCAACCCCTTCGCCCCATGCGCGGTCATGACACGCACCATGTTGGCCGATGCATCGGGTTCATGCCGCACCGTTTCATCCGATGCATTCAGCCAGTGCAGGAAACCCTGCAACGAAATGGCATGCGTTTCCTCAAACCGCAGGGCGGCGGACAGCAATTCGTCAACCGGTTCCACCGCTTCCGGCCCCAATCGGGCCAGCAGCCGGGCGCGACCGCCCAGCGGGCCAAGGGCTTCGGCCAGAAGCTGATACGGCGTGGCGTAATCAACCTGCCGGAACAGGGTGTTGAGGATATGCCACGCCGCCGACCAGTCGGGCCGTTCCGCATGACGCACGCGCAGCACTGCCCACAGCGGCTGCCCATCGCGCCCCGTCGCCAGATGCATGAGCGATTCGTCATCCAGCCCGCCAATGGGGGATGTCAGCACGCAGGCCAGCGTCAGGTCATCCTGCGGCAGCAGCAGCGCCGCGCACAGCGCCATAAGGTCCTGCACCGCAAGCTGGTCGGTCAGCACGGTACGCACCAGTGTCGCCACCGGCACGTCATTGCTTTTCAGGGCGCGGATCAGGGCACGGGCAAAGGCGGAACGACGCGGCACAAGGATCAGCATGTCACCGGGCGCCAGTGGCGCTTCCCCCGGTGCTGGCGGCATGCGCAGTTGCCCGGCGATCCAGCCCGCCAGTGTATCGGCCAGACGCTGCTGCGCCGTGGACTGCCCGGCATTGCGGGTCGGGGCCATCCACGGGCTTATGTCGGACTCGTCAGGTTCCACCGGCACGGGGGGCCAGATTTCCACACGTCCCCCCTGCCCCGGCCGGGCGGTGACATGGGCGGGAATGGTACCGTCGGGTTCCACCACGCCACGCGCGGCGGCAGGATTGGCGAACACGCTGTCCACCAGTTTCAGTACAGGCGCCGTTGAACGGAAGGAGACCGTCAGCGCCGGTTCACGCCATATGGCGCGGGCGGCGGTCGCACGCTGGCGGAATTGCTGCCGCCATGCGCGGAAGGCCTCCGGGTCAGCCCCCTGGAAGGAATAGATCGACTGCTTGTAATCCCCCACCGCGAAAATGGTGCGCGGACAGCCATCGTCATCATGCGTGCCTTCGCCTGCGAAGAATTCCGCCGTAAGCCCACCGGCAATGGCCCACTGGTCGGGGGATGTGTCCTGCACCTCATCAAGCAGCAGGTGATCGATCCCGCCATCAAGCTTGTACAGCACCCATGCCACACCGGGGTCATCAAGCAACTGCAGCGTGCGGTCGATCAGGTCATCATAATCGACCATGCCCTGCGCGTTCTTGCGCGTGGCGTAACGTTCCAGCACCGGCTGGGCTACGGACAGCAGGGCGCAGGTCAGTTCAAACACCGTAATGGCGCGCAACTGCTGGTCAATGCCAATGACGCGCACGGCTTCCGCGCCAAGACGGTCGGCCAGACCGGGACAGGCGGCATCCATCTTGGGATTGAGGCCCCCACGCTTTCGCGGCTCACCCTTCTGCGTCAGCAGGCCGCCCCGCCATGTGGACCAGTCCGCCACGCGGGCGGCCACGTCCTGACCCAGCCATGCCAGCATGGTTTCCGCCTGCACCCGGACGGTGGCCGACCCTTCCCGCGCAACACAGCGCAGTCCGTCACGCAGAATGTTCTCATCGGGGATCGTGGCGCAGGCATTGCGCAATACGTCGTCCACGCTGCGCCCGCTTATGCCCAGCAGACGCATAAGGGCCGATTCCACCCCCGCGCGATCCACCATCCACCGGCGCGCCACCGGCAGCATGCGACGCGACTGCGCCTGCAGCCGGGCGATCAGCGCGGTAAAGTCCCCCACCCCGATC
>NZ_VWPI01000142.1 GCF_015155755.1 Komagataeibacter sp. FXV3
ACCCCGATCTGCCCCGCCAGCATGGCGACGGCGGGACCACCCTGCCCCACCACGTCTTCCACCGCCGCGCGCTGCGCCAGGCGGGCATCGGTTTCCTCGATCAGGGTAAAATGCGGGCTGATCGCGGCCTCGACGGGGAAGCGCCGCAGCAGCGACTGGCAGAAGGCATGGATGGTGCCGATGCGCATGCCACCGGGCAGGTCCAGCACGCGAGCGAACAGTTCGCGCGCAACCCGACGGGTTTCCTCACCCGCAGGCACGGACAGACGTGCAAGTTCACGGTCCAGATCCGCATCGGGCAGCATGACCCACTGGCCCAGACGGTTCTGCAGGCGGATGGACATTTCCGCCGCCGCCGCCTTGGTGAAGGTCAGGCACAGGATACGGCCGGGATCGCTGCCTGGCACGCGTGTCATGACACCGTCCCGGTCAGGCACGTCACGCGGCAGCATGAGGCGCAGCAGCCGGTCAATCAAAAGCTTGGTCTTGCCACTGCCGGCAGAGGCCGAGACAAACACCGATGCCTGCGGATCGGACGCCGCCGCCTGGCTGCGATTGGCGATGTCGATGGCGGACGCCATGCCGTCACCCTTCATCATGGCCTCGTTCATCCGCCATTCTCCTCACGCGCGGCACTCCATTCCGCAACACGGGCCAGATGGGCGTAATCGGCAAAACGCGGTTCCTCCCCCGGAAAGGGATGGGACAGATAGGGCTGGTCCGGATTGTCATAGGCTTCAACCAACTGACGCAGTCCCGCGCGACAACCCGCGATCAGTTCAGTCAGTTCCGTGCCGCGCGCCACATCCAGCACCTGCGCCGGGACATGGCCGCCGGTCAGCCGCCAGTACACCAGTTCCGCAACCCTGCCCGCGACCGGGGGCGGGAAGCCGCCGGTTTCGATCATCGCCGCTTCCAGCACCAGCTGCGACTGCCAGCCTTCCATCACGCTGCGCCGGGTCGGCAGCGTGCCGGTCTTGTAGTCAAACAGGCTCAGGCTGCCATCGCCATGCAGGTCAATCCGGTCCGCGCGCCCCCGCAGGGTGAAGGGGCCAGCGGGCAGGTCCTCCAGCCGCATCGTGCCCCCCAGTTCCGTCAGCACGGTGCGGGGGCCGCCGGTGGCGCGGCGTGTTTCCTCGGCTTTCGCGCACCATGCCGCGATGCGTTCCAGCCGGGGCGCCCACCATGCGGCAAGGGCGGGACGCAGGTCCGCCTCCCGCAGTACATCGGCAAAGACATCACGCATGCGGGAAGCGCCATCATGGGGCCAGTCGGATGGATGATCACTGAACCAACGGTCCAGCGCCGCGTGCACGATCTGCCCGTAATCGGCGGCATCGGCCAGTTCCTCCAGATCCGCCAGCGGACGCAGGCGGAGGATACGCCGCGCGTAAATGGCGTAGGGGTCGCGCATCCATGTCTCGATTTCCGTCACCGACAGGCTGCGCGGGCGCAGGCCCACCGCGGGACGCGGCTGTGGCGGGGCAACAGGCACCGCCGCCCCTTCCGGCCGGTCAAGGCTGTCCAGCCAGCGCAGCGCCGGATGTGCCGGAAGGCCATGGCCATGCCCGGCCAGATACGCATCCAGCCGCACCAGCCACCGCGCGGGCACCGTCGGCGCGCCCTGCCGGCGTGTGGCCAGCGACAGCACGACATTGGGTGCGGCACAGGCACAGGAAACGAAATCATGCGCGGCCTGACCGATGGCCCATTCGGGGGATGGCAGGCCGACGCGGGTGCGCATGGGGCGGCTCATCCACGGCCCCGGATCGGTCGCGGGCGGCCAGACGGTTTCAACCAGACCGCCCAGCACGATGGTATCCGCCGTCTGCAGCCGGGCTTCCAGCAGGCCCCAGATGAACACGCGCGGATGCACCGCCGTACCCTCACGCCCCCGCACGGCGCGCCGTCCCTGCACCGTCATACCGGCAAGGGATGAAGCCAGCAGTCCGTCCAGCGCACCGACACGCGCATCGGGCAGTACGTCGCACCATGCCAGCATCGCACTCATATGCTGGCCCAGCGCGTTGCCTTCCTCCCCCGCCCACAGCCGTTCCGCCCCATCCACCATATCGGTCGTGGCCAGCGCCTGCGCGGTTTCCACCAGTGCGGCCAGCAGGATGGATACCGGCACCAGATTACTGCCCGGCAGGGCCAGAAGCGGGCCGAAGGCGGTTTCCAGACGGTCGAGAAACGCGTTGATTTCCTCTGGCGCATCAGGCGCGTCGGCCAGTGCGCCATGCGGGTCATCGGCCGCGCGCGCCAGTGCGCTGCGCAGGCCCGCGATACCCGGCGGCGGGGCCGGGCCGCGCAGAACGAGTCGTTCAAGCTGGCGGGCGCTGGCGCGGCAGTTGCCCGGTGACAGCCCGCACGCTGCCAGCGGGTGCTTGATGACCGACAACAGCGCCACCGGCGACAGCCCGCCATCCACCGCCTGCACGATCAGCCGCAGGAAGGCGGTCTGCGGCACGGTCAGCAGGCTTTCACCCGCACTGTCATCGGCAATGATGCCCCAGCGTACCAGTTCCGTCGCCACCCGTCCGGCCAGTGCACGATCTGGCGTAACAAGGGCGGCACGCTTGCCTGGCTGTTCCAGCACCTGCCGCAGCACCATGGCGATGGCGGCGGCTTCCTCCTGCTGGTCGGCGCTGCGCAGGACCGACAGGCCATCGGCCGCCACGGGCGCATCCGGCGCGCGCCAGCGGTCCAGCGCATGCGCGGGCAGCAATGCGCGGGCCAGCAGGCTGGCGCGGGAGACGGGGCTGCTGGCCACGTCGCCATCGGTCAGGGTGTCCCACTGTTCCATGCACGCGCGTTCAATGCCCAGTTCGGCCAGCATATGCGCCGTGCCGGCCTGCGGGTGATCGGGCGGCAGGCGCTGCCAGACATCATCACTGCAATCCATGTCCACGCCGGGCAGCACCAGCAGCCCGTCGGACAGGGACATGACAGCGCGCAGCATGGCGATGGTGGAGGGCACGGCATCGGAAAAACCGGCGGCCCATATGGGATCACCCGATGGCGGGGGCGTTTCCATCCACCGCGCGGCCTGTGCATGCAGCAGCGCCGTCTGGCGGGCGACGGGGTTCATCACCCCCTGTTCCGCCAGCCATGCGGGCCAGACACTGGTGACGATGGACAGGAATTTCAGCGTCTGGTGCCAGTGCTGGGCAAAATCACCGTCCGCCGCATGGGACAGGCGTTCACACAGGTCACATTCCGCCCATTCCGCCTCATCCATCAGGTCCGCCAGCGCGCGCGCCAGCGGCCAGGCCTGGTCAACGCCCTGCACATCGCCAAACGCCTTGCCCGCCTGCATGACCAGCAACGTCAGCGTCGCCAGCCGCCGCACGGGATCGACCGCGGGCGGCAGGTCCAGCGCACTGCAACCCGACAGCGCCAGCGACGCCTCATCCAGTGCCGCGATCGGCGCGATACGCGGCAGCAGGATGGGGCGGCCATCGACCTGCCGCACGAAGGCTTCGGTCAGCGCACGGGCTGCGCGGCGGCTGGGCAGCAGGATCAGGCCATTGCCGCAGGCCTGCGGATCATGCCCCGCCTGTTCCAGCCAGCGGGCGGCGATCTGGTCAACAAAAGGCACATGCGGCGGCACGACCGCCGCACGCCCCCGCACGCAGTCGGCCATGGCGTCGGTCATATATCGTTATCCGAATCCGGGTTAAGGGCAGAATGCAGCACGCGCTCCGCCGCATCGATATCGGCGGGACGGGACAGGTGGAACCACAGCGAATCATGCACGATCACCCCAAGCCTGCCCGCCGCCATCGCGCGGTCCCACAGCCGGTTCATGCTGAACCCGCCTTCCGGCGCGCCATTGAACAGCGCGGGGGCGACAATCTGCACACCGGTAAAGATGTACGGCGTGATTTCCCCCGCGCGCGGGCGACGCGGCACGCCATGCGCGTTCACCGCGAAATCCCCCTGCCCGACTTCCCCCACCGCGCGCGTCATGGCCCCCAGCAGCAGCATGGCGTCCATGCGTTCGGGATCGAACGCCGCAGCCAGACGGCGCAGCGCGGGCACCGGCCCGTTGAGCCACATGGCATCGCCATTGAGCAGGAAGAACGGTCCCGGCCCCAGTTGCCCGGCCCGCAGGGCGGCGGCCGCACTGCCCCCGGTTTCCAGCAGGGTGGATTCGGGCTGTGCAATCGTCACCGGCCCGCGATGGGCGGCACGGCGGGCTTCAAGGGCTGCATGGATGTCATCGGGCCGCCAGTGGGCGTTGACCACCACCTGCTGCACGCCACACGCCTCCAGCCGGTCCAGCACGTGATCCAGAATGGGCTGTCCCGCCACGCGCAGCAGCGGCTTGGGCATCGACTCGCTCAGCGGCCGCATCCGCCGCCCCAGACCTGCGGCAAAAACCATGGCGGTACGGGGCATGTTCACGCCCATGATGCATCTCCTGTCCCGAAAGCGGCTGACTGTGCCAGCCGCGTATCCCATCCCTCCAGCCGGGCGATCCGGCCGCCCGTCGCATCGGGTGCCAGGGTAATACGCAACGCATCAGGGGGGGCAAGCGTGCCCAGACGCTGCGGCCATTCCACAAGGACAACGCCCTCACGCGCATCATCCCAGCCGAGTTCATGCACGCCTTCCGGCCCGTCCAGCCGCCACAGGTCGAAATGCGCGACCTCGCCTGCCGGCGCATCATAGACCTGCACCAGCGTGTAGGACGGGCTTGGCACCTCCATCTCCGCATCCCCGCACAGGGCGCGCAGCAGGGCGCGCGCCAGCGTGGTCTTGCCAGCGCCCAGATCCCCTTCCAGCAGCACGCAGTCGCCTGCGCGCAGCACGCTGGCCAGCGCATGGCCAAGGGCTGTCGTAGCCTGTGTGTCAGGCAGGGAAATTTCACGCATTGGCGGCCCCGTCCCCTGCTTTTGCACGATTGTATATCATGAACCGATTGTGCCTTTCCCTGCCGCCCACGCACAAGGGGCGATGGAAAGGATGCGCCAAAGCGCTTGCGCCAAGGCAGACAACAACGCAAAACCGCACGTGACATATGCCCGTAGACAAGACCACGGATTGCGGAACACCAGAACCGGACATGACCATGCCTTCCCCCACCCATACCACCGATGTCGCCATTATCGGCGCAGGCCCCGCAGGGCTGTTCGCCGCATTTGAATGCGGGATGCTCAAGCTTGGCTGCATCATCATTGATGCGCTGGATGAAATCGGGGGGCAGTGCACCGCGCTGTATCCCGAAAAGCCGATTTACGACATCCCCGCCCACCCCGCGATTGAAGGTGGCGCGCTGATCGAAGCGCTGGACCGCCAGATCGCCCCCTTTGACGTGCCCCGCCTGCTGGGCCGCCGGGTGGAACGGCTGGAGGGCACGCGTGGTGGTTTCGTGCTGGGCACATCCAGCGGGGATGTCATCGCGGCGCGTGCGGTCATCATCGCGGCAGGGGCCGGCGCGTTTGGTCCCAACCGTCCCCCGCTGGACGGACTGGAGGCGTTCGAGCAGACCGGTGGTGTGCAGTATTTCGTCCGCCGCCGCGCCGATTTCGCGGATAAGGATGTACTGATTGCGGGCGGCGGCGATTCCGCGGTGGACTGGGCGCTGGCCCTGCGCGACGTGGCCCGCAGCGTGAAGCTGGTGCACCGGCGCGACCGCTTCCGCGCCGCCCCCGAAAGCCTGCGCCAGCTTGATGATGCCGTGGCCCTGGGCCAGGTGGAAAAGATCATCGGCTACCAGCTGCATGGCCTGCACGGCGCGCAGGGGCAACTGACCGGCGTGGACCTTGCGACGCTGGATGGCACGGTGCGGCATGTTACCTGCGATCACCTGCTGCCCTTCTTCGGGCTGGCGACCGATCTCGGCCCGATCGCGCAGTGGGGGCTGGACACCATACGCGGCACCATTCCTGTCACCCCCTCCACCTGTGAAAGCAGCCTGCCCGGTATTTTTGCCGTGGGCGATGTCGCGACCTATCCCGGCAAGCTGAAACTGATCCTGCAGGGCTTTACCGAAGGGGCCATGGCCGCCCACGCCATTCACCCCATCGTCCATCCCGATACGGCGCTGCATTTTGAATATTCGACCAGCAAGGGCGTGCCAGCGGGCTGATTTCTGCCATCCCGTCCTGTCATAACAGAAACGGTTGACCATTCCGGCGCTGTGGCGCATCCCCGGTGTGTTGATGATGGAAGTAAGGATGAAACTGTGAAAGTTATCGTTCTGGGCGCAGGCGTAGTGGGTGTCACAGCGGCATGGTACCTGGCCAAGGCCGGGCATGAAGTCACGGTCGTGGACCGCCAGCCCGCTGCCGCACTGGAAACCTCCTTTGCCAATGCGGGACAGATTTCACCGGGGTTTTCCGCGCCATGGGCGGAACCGGCCCTGCCGCTGAAGGTATTGCGGTGGATGGCCAGCCGTCACGCGCCCATCGTGGTCCGCCCGCGTATCGATTTCGCCATGATGCGCTGGATCGAGCAGCTTCTGGCCAACTGCAACGCGCATGACTACGACATCAACAAGTCCCGCATGCTGCGTATCGCGGAATACAGCCGTGACTGCCTTGACGCCCTGCGCAAGGAAACCGGCATTACCTATGATGATGAACAGCGTGGCCTGATCCAGCTTTTCCGCACGCAGAAGCAGGTTGACCATGCCGCCCGCGACATGTCCCTGCTGGACCAGGCAGGCATTGCCCACGAATTTCTCAGCCCGGATGAAATCGCCCGACACGAACCCGGCCTTATGGAAAACCGGCACCTGTTCAGGGGCGGCCTGCGCCTGCCGGGTGACGAATCGGGCGACTGCCACATGTTCACCCAGCGTCTGGCCCAGAAGGCGGAAGAGGAACTGGGCGTCACCTTCCATTATGAAACCACGATCGAGGCGCTGGATGCCTCGGCCACCGATATTTTCGGTGTCCGCACATCGGCCGGCCGCATGACGGCGGATGCCTATGTCGTGTCCATGGGCAGCTATTCGCCGCTGCTGCTGCGCCCGCTCGGGCTGCACCTGCCGGTCTATCCCACCAAGGGATATTCCCTGACGCTGCCGGTGACCGATGCCGCACGCGCGCCGGTTTCCACCGTCAATGACGCGACGTACAAGGTTTCCATCACCCGGCTGGGCGATCGTATCCGTATTGGCGGCACGGCGGAACTGGCCGGTTACAACCTGCGCCTGCGCCGCGACCGGCGGGAACTGCTGGAACTGTCGTTTTCGGAACTGTTTGGCGCCAGCGGCGACATGTCGCAGGGGGCGTACTGGACCGGACTGCGTCCCAGCACCCCTGATGGCACACCGGTCATCGGACCGGCTGGACGGTTTTCCAACCTGTGGCTCAATACCGGCCATGGCACGCTGGGCTGGACCATGGCGTGCGGGTCGGGCCGCGTGCTGGCTGACAGGATGAGCGGCAAGCGCACCGAAATCCCCTGCCTTGACCTGTCGCTGGACCGTTACACCACGGCCTGAAGACACTGTTCAGAAATAACTGTCTGATAAAAATAAAAAGTCTTTGGATGCCGCCTTTTTTCAAAAAGGCGGTATTCTCTAAAGCCTTTTGAAAAAAGTTTCACCAGAAACTTCCCTATGATCTATCCGGTATTCCCTTGGGCAGACTGTTCAGCCTACCGGGGGGACAGCCCATAAAAAAAGCCCGGTTTGATACCGGGCTTTTTTATGGCTGTCCTTACCGACATCACGGGGATGCCGGTAAGGGCGCCGCAGTTATTACTGCGCGGCCGGAGCAGCAGGTGCTGCATCCGTGGATTCAGCCGCCTTCTTCGCACCATGATGGTGACCACCGTGGTGATGACCACTGTGATGCTTTGTCTTCTTGGCGCCAGCTTCGGCCGGTGCCGCACCTTCAGATGCATCGGGGGTATGTTCCGGTGCGGAAACGGCCGGGGTGGTCGGCTCGGCGGTCTGGGCCATGACGGGGGCGGCAACGCCCATGATGGCAACAGCGGACAGGGCGGCAACGAAGCGACGGGGGAAAACGATCATATAAAAATACTCCAACAAATCAGGAATTCTGATCCCAATGCGTGCAGCGGGCGACGAATCGGTACACCCGGACTGACCTCCTTGCTGTAACATGCTGCAGGGAAGCCGTCTCGGATTAAAATTCTTAAATTTGTTAGTAATGTCTTACTTCTGCCCTACGGTGACCGCAATCTCAAGAACTTAAACGTAACTAAAGATTACAGTCACCACAGGATCAGGCAGTCAGTCAGTCAACCGCGCCCGAACGCTCACGCTTCTTGCGTTCGTGCGGGTCAAGATAGCGCTTGCGGATACGCACGGCGGACGGCGTGACCTCGACCAGTTCATCGTCCTCGATATAGGCGATGGCCTGTTCCAGGTTCATCTTGCGCGGCGGAATCAGCAGCAGGGCCTCGTCCTTGCCAGCGGCACGGATGTTGGTCAGCTTCTTTTCACGGATCGGGTTTACTTCCAGATCATTCTCACGCGAATGCTCGCCGATGATCATGCCGACATAGACCTTCTCGCCCGCGTCAACGAACAGCGTGCCACGATCCTGCAGGGAGAACAGGGAATACTGCGTGGTCGCGCCATCTTCGGACGAAATCAGCGAACCGTTACGGCGGCCGGCAATCGGCCCGACATAGGGCTGATAGCCATGGAACAGACGGTTCATGATGCCCGAACCGCGTGTATCGGTCAGGAATTCACCGTGATAACCGATCAGCCCGCGTGACGGGATCAGGAAGCTCAGGCGCACCTTGCCACCGCCTGACGGCTGCATGTCCTGCATGATGCCCTTGCGCAGCGCCATCTTTTCCACCACGACGCCCGAATACGGCTCGTCCACGTCGATCAGGACTTCCTCGAACGGCTCTTCACGCTCACCGGTTTCCTCATTGGTGCGGAACAGCACGCGGGGACGGCCGATGGTCAGTTCAAACCCTTCACGACGCATCTGCTCGATCAGGACGCCAAGCTGCAGTTCGCCACGGCCCGCAACCTCGAACGCCTCGCTTTCGGGGCTTTCGGACACGCGGATGGCGATGTTGCCCTCGGTTTCCTTGAACAGGCGGTCACGGATCTGGCGCGACGTGACCTTCTTGCCTTCACGACCACCCAGCGGACCATCGTTGAGGCGGAAAGTCATGGACAGCGTCGGCGGATCAACCGGGGTGGAGGGCAGCGGTTCCTTGACTTCGAGGGCTGCGATGGTTTCGGGAATCGTCGCTTCCGACAGGCCGGCCACGGCCACGATGTCACCGGCTTCCACTTCCTCGACCGGCACGCGGTCCAGACCACGGAAGGACAGCAGCTTGGTCAGACGACCCGTTTCCACAACCGAGCCATCGGGACGCAGCACATGCACCGGCATGTTCATCTTCGCCGTGCCCTGCTCGACACGGCCGGTCAGCACGCGGCCAAGGAAGTTGTCATTTTCCAGAATGGTGGCGACCATCGCGAACGGCGCGTCCTTGTTCACCTTCGGCGGCGGAACATGGCGCAGGATCAGGTCGAACAGCGGGGACAGGTCCTTGCGCGGACCGTCGATTTCCATATCGGCCCAGCCCTGACGGCCCGAGGCATACAGCATGGGGAAATCAAGCTGTTCGTCATTCGCGCCCAGGGCTGCGAACAGATCGAAAATCTCGTTATGGACTTCATCGGGGCGGGCGTCGCCACGGTCGATCTTGTTGACGACCACGATCGGCTTCAGGCCGCGCGCCAGCGCCTTGCCCACCACGAACTTCGTCTGCGGCAGCGCGCCCTCGGCGGAGTCGACCAGCACGACCGCGCCGTCAACCATGCTCAGGATACGCTCGACCTCACCACCGAAATCGGCGTGGCCCGGGGTGTCGATGATGTTGATGCGGGTGTCTTTCCACACAACCGACGTGCACTTGGCCAGGATCGTGATGCCACGCTCACGCTCCAGGTCATTGCTGTCCATGGCCCGTTCGGCCACGTGCTGGTTGTCACGGAAGGAACCGGACTGTTTCAGAAGCTGGTCGACCAGTGTGGTCTTGCCATGATCGACGTGCGCGATAATGGCGATATTGCGGATATCCATAAGTGCTCTTGACCTGACTTTCCTTGGCGGACGCCATAAGGGGGCGCGGCGGCACATGCGGGGGGCACCCGTGCGTGCGGCGGCGGAATGGGTGGCTGCTGCCTGCGTAGATAATGCGGAAGGGCGCGGATTGCACGCGAAACTTCGTGCCCGCACCCATCACACGACCGGCAGGATGCGCCCTGTGGATCAGAAATCCATGTCCTGACGCATGTTCATGAGCGGACGCGCGCCATAATGCGAGATCACTTCCGATGCCGCGACACTGCCCAGACGGCCGCATTCGGCCAGTGTCCGGTCCGATGTCCAGCCTGCAAGGAAGCCCGCGGCATAGGCGTCGCCCGCCCCCGTGGTGTCGACCACCTGCGTGCGCACGCTATCGATCACGATGCGCTGCTGGTCCTGAATGATGACGCTGCCGCGTTCGGAACGGGTCAGGACGGCGAAATGCGTATCGGCCGAGACAAGGCGGGCGGCTTCGTCAAAGTCATCGGTCTGGTACAGGGCGCAGATCTCGTCCTCGTTGGCGAACAGGATGTCGATATGCCCGCGCACCAGTTCATGGAAGGCATGGCGGTGACGGTCCACACAGAAACGGTCGGACAGCGAAAGGGCGACCTTGCGCCCCGCTTCATGCGCGATACGGGCGGCAGTGCGGAAGGCTTCCTGCGCCTCCGGCGGATCGAACAGGTAACCTTCCATGTAGATGACCTTGGACGCACGCACCACATCCACCAGCACATCTTCGGGGCTGAAGGTGACGCATGCGCCCAGATAGGTATTCATGGTGCGCTGGCCATCAGGCGTGACCAGGATGATGCAGCGCGCGGTGGGATGGTTTTCCCCCGCATCGCCCTGCAGCGGGGAAGAAGGGAAATACACGCCCGCCGCCTGCATGTCGGCGCCAAAGGCCTGTCCCGGCGCATCCGCCGCCACCTTGCCCAGATACGCGACGCGCGCACCCATGTTGGACGCCACGACACAGGTATTGGCGGCGGACCCGCCGCCCATTTCCTTTTCACGCGTGATCTGGCCATACAGCGCCTTGGCACGGTCGGCGTCGATCAGCATCATGCTGCCCGGTGTCATGCCGTTATTCTGCGGGAAGGCCGCGTCCACCGGTGCCAGGACATCAACAATCGCATTACCGATACCCAGCAGATCAAACCGGCATTCCGCCGCCTGTCCCGAATTTTCCATTCTTCTGTTCCACTACCCGTCATTAAACACTCATATGCGCGGGCATGGCGTTTCCGCGCCACGAAATAACCCATTTTTTCCCGCATGATGCGCCCCATCGCTATCATTGGCGGGTAAGCGGCGCAATGCATGATGTTTTTTATGCACCGCTGTTCCCCTTAACGCCTCTTGTCGGCATGATGGGGGTGCGTATAACCGTTTGAAGGGGGCTGCGGCCTGCAACCAGCCCGAAAGCGTATCTTCCAGTTTCCGGGACGCACCACAGTCCCGATGCAGCATAACCAAGCGGGGTAATATTGTTTAGACGACGCAAGCCAGCAGAAACCCAGCCAGCCGCCCCGACGACGCCCCCCGCGCAGCAGCCGGGCCGACCAGCCTCAGGCGGTGGCTCCTCTCCCTCACCCAAACCTGCCAGCAAGGAAAATACATCCATGGCC